>CAOKPI010000004.1 GCA_948470605.1 uncultured Clostridium sp.
TTTATGGAAATTATTCCCATATTTCATTTTTTCATAGATTACTTTACACTATCTTTTGAATGTATGACAGTTTTTATAAGTTCTTTACCTCTCATGGGATAGGTTCCTAATCCTATAGGTGGCATTGTAAATTCACTTTCTTCAGAAATATTTCTCGATTCTAGATTAGTAACTTTCATTTTTTCTTCCTTTCTTTTATTATAAAATTTTAATAACATAAAGCTTATCATTAATGTAAAAAACACTACTATAATATAGGTAATCACTGATGATATTTTAATTTCAATTATTTTAAATAGTTGCGTAACTATTTTTATTACTAATGGATGTAAAAAATAAATTAAAGTTGCTAGCTTATCCCATTTCATTTTACTTGTTCTTTTATTTGGTAATATAAACAATTTACAAAAAACAAAATAGCACATAGGATATAGGAAAACAGTAATCGTATAGTTTTTACTTTGAGAATATACATAAAGAGAAAAAATTTCTACTAAAAATAACGCTGTACATATGATAGTTTGTATATTAATATTTTTTTATTAATTCGATCCTTCCATATATATATTTGTGTTCCAAGAATATAAAATGGAAAACCATATGTTATTATTCTCCTAAAATTATCATATATGTATGGATGTCCTAAAATCCACTTGAGAAATGCACAATCTCTAAATACAAAACTATAGGAATGCAATATTATTCCAATAACATAACATATAATGCTAACTACATATAATAATTTATGATATTTCTGTGTTTTAAAATAAAATATTGTATAATAAATTAGTGCTATCAAAAACCAAAGATGATAATATATTCCCTCTATAAAAAAGTTTGAAATATAGTGTAATATTGTGTTAATTGTAATTTCTTTTCCAATAGTTTCTATAACTATTACTGGAATATATAATACTGATATTTGAATATATATTTTTACTAATCTTTTTATCTTCTCATTAAAATACGTTTTTCTTTCTTGCTCATTTTTCCTTTTATCTATACCTTTTTTAAAGAAATAACCTGATATCATAAAGAAAAAAGGAACTGCTATTCTCGGTAATACTTGTACAAAAATAAAATTCAACAGTTGATTTTCTTGTGCAAACAAATTAACATGAATCATTATTACTAAAATAGAACATATAAATTTAAAAAAATCTAAATTTCCATTTTTAACTGTCTCCTTAATTTCTTCCATTCTTAACTCCCTCTTTTATTTTCTCCATTCCACATTTTCTTGTATCACTCTTGCTGGCACCCCTGCAACAATCGTATTAGCTGGGACATCCTTTGTTACAATTGCTCCAGCTGCAATGATTGCACCGTCTCCAATTGTTACTCCTTTCATAATGATTGCACGTGTCCCAATCCAAACATTATTACCAATTTTCACTTCTTTCTTTTTTTGATGTTCTTTTCCTATAATATGATGTGCATCTGTATCTCTTATAATAACATCTCTTGCTATCGCTACATTTTTACCAATGGTGACTTTTTTAGAACATACGATTTGTACAAAACCGTTAAAATATCCATTTTCTATTTCAAATTCTGCCTCATCAAAAACTCTTATATCACTTCCAAATCCAACAGTAAAGTCCCCATTAATACTAAACTTGGCATTCTTTCCCAAGCTTAATCTTGTTTCTTGTTTTGACTTAGGATTTTCTTTTGTTCCAAACCTTAGTCTTCCATCACAAAAAATCTGAGCTGTTTTATGGATATTAATTCTGCTATTCTTATAGCATAATATCATTTTCTTATGTTTTAAATCATTCTTTACAAATTTTTTACTATTTAATTTTATGGTTTGTATTATATTTAATTTATTAATGCTCATATTTACTCCCCTTTTATTTTTTTGTAAATTGGTTTGATAAATTTTTCATATTTCTTAGAAGTTCTTATTTTTATCTTAATTTTTTCTTTTACTCCTGGCTCTGGAAAATATAACTTGCTTAATTCGTCATATGATAATTCATCAATTCTTTCAAATACTTTCCTTCTTGCCTCTGTTTCTTCTACTGATTTACTCATACAAACATTTTCTTTAAATACCTTTTCAGATTTAATTTCCGTATAATCTACTGTTTCTTTTACTTTTTCAAATAATTTTTTTCCTTTTTCTGAATTTATTAGAACTAAAGATGTTCCTTTATCATTATCTAATTTTGGGTCAATATCTTCAATTCCCCAAAAATCTGCCAACGTTATATCTGCTACTCTTGGCAAATCTTTAAAATGGCAATGATAACAAGATGGTCGTATAAAAGCATTGTATTTCAAATATCCTATCATATAAGAATCCAAATATCTACCTTTAATATACTTTTTTCCATTTTCAAAATCTATTCTAGTAGAAAAATTATGCCAACCATAAGTTTTATTTTTAAATTTAATTTTTTTAATTTTAGATTTGTATTTTTTTTCTAAACTACTAATATATCCCTTAAAAATTTTAGGAGAATTAACCCCACGACAAATGAAATCACAAGTATACAAATTATCATACTGTTTGCCAAGATAATTATATAGCCCACTGATTTGACATGGTGCTCCGCACATTAATACAATATTGCCATCTTTTAATTTTTCCTTTATCTTTTGATATGTATTATTAATATTACTTTGTAAATATTTAGAACTCCTTATCTTTTCTATATCTTCTTTTTGATTGGAAACGCAATGTTCTACCATCCACTCTTTATTATATACAGCTCCCACAACATATCCTTTTTGCTTATAGATTGCATTGGCTAATTCTGAAAAGATTCCTCCTGAAGTACTATCGATTCTTGTATTCTGATTTTTACTCCAAGCAGCAATTACAGTAGGATTCTGCACTTTATCTTTTTTTTCTACTTTATTTAAAATTGGACAAATTTTTTGACATAATCCACATTTTATACATGTTTCTTCATTTATTTTTGGATATTTAAAACCTTCTTTATCTTCTACCATTGTAATAGAACGGGTTGGGCATATATTGAAACAAGCTTCACAGCCTGTACATTGTTTTTTATCCTCTAATACCTTCATCTTTCCTTCCTCCTATTTTCCTACCAATTTTTTAATTGGCTTTTTAATAAGATTTTTTTCATATTGATTCATAATAAATTCCCAAGCAACCACACCAAATATCATTGTATAGATAATAATTGCTATTCCCATATTGAATATTTTTGTAATATCAATAAACTGAATAATAAAATTAGCAATTAGGAATAATATAACTATTGGAATTACCATTTTTATAATATTTTTCCAAAATTCTTTTATATTAATACCTACTTTTGCTTTATAATACCAATTCATAATTAAAGTTGGACCTATTATAATTCCCAATGCTGTGCCAATGGCAGAACCCATTGCACCATATTGTTTAGCTAATGGTACACTAACAATTATATTTAATATAGCAATAGTAAATAATACTATTGTTCTAAATTTATGTTTATTTTTAGCTTGTAAAATTGAAATACCTAAATTTTGAATTAAAGGAATCGTAACAGGGATAATTAATACACATCCCACTTCATAAGCCTTGACATATTCTTGTCCTCCCCAAAAAATTATAAATTGTCTACCAAATATAACAAAACCAGTAACAATCAAGGATAATAGTAAAAATTGTAATCTTCCTACTTTTATAAACAATTTATCAATCTCAGATGAATCCTCTCCACTTGTAATCATCTTCGTTATTTTTGGTAACATGATACCACTTATTGCTGTCGAAAAATTCAAATATAATGTGTTTACTTGTGCTGCTAAAGAATATATTGCAACTTCTACGGTTCCTCTTATCGCTCCTAAAATAAATTGATCTATACTCCAATTTATTTTATCTATAATTGTATTTAGAAAAATAAAGAATGAATATATAAAAATTTCCCTCAATAACTTAAAATCTATTTTTCCAAATCTCATTTTTATTTTTATTTTCTTAAAGCAATATACCATATTAAGTAACAAAGTTCCTATATTTAAAACCGTTATAACAACAACTAAAGTAACAGATTTGAAACCATTTAATAATAACGGAATCATTATAATAGGTGTTAATATAATTCTAATAATATTAACTACTTTTGAAAAGACAAATTTTTCATAAGCTGTAATAATGGATGTAAATATACTAAATGGAAATGTCACCACTAAATTAAATGTTAAAATTAGCATTAAAGTTTTTGCCTTTTTTATTTCTTCTATTGACATAGAATTACCAAATATATTAGATACATTAAAATATAAAATAACACCTATGATTCCTGCGATAATACCGATAACTGTATAAATTTTAAAAAACATTCCATGTAATTTTTCTTCTTCTTCTTTCTGTTTTTTTACACGATATCTTGTGGTATATATAATAATGGCATTCCCAAATCCCAAATCTAATATTGTTAAATAGGATATGATAGAAGAAACTAATGAATATAATCCATACTCCGATTGACCTAAAGAACGCGTTAAAATTGGTGTATATACGATTGCCACTATCATATTTAAGCCAATTACCATATAAGATAATATTGCTCCTAGTTTTAATTCGTTTTTCCTCACTTTTTCGCTCCTTCTAATTAATTGCTTGTTTCAAAAATGCTATCGTTTTCTTTCTTTCTTGTTCTAGAATTTTATAACTTTGTGTATAGTCAATTTTCAACTGTTCGTCTTTTATACCATTAAGTTCATTATACTTTTTATCTTCTAATTTAAATTTTTCTAACAAAGTCTCTATTCTAGAATTCATTGAAACAATATTTTCTTCTCTATCAAATATAACAAATGGTCTATTAAATAAAATCGAAAATACACAAGAATGGAAAGAATCTGTACATATTAAAAATGAATTTTTGACTAAATATAAAAATTCACTTGGTCCTGTTCCATAAAATTCTCCATTTTCATCTAATATATTAATAACTTCACAATTATTTTTCTCAGCAATTCTTTCTATTTCTTTCTCTCTTTTTTTTGATAATTTACCTAAAAAATAATTTAAAATATATTTATCTGATTTTAACTGTTTCGGCTTTCTAGCCACTTTAGACCATTCCTTTTCATCTAACATCATAGTGGGATCAATAAGAACTTCCACTTCTTTTTTCGAATCTAATTGATGAATAATATTTTTCCCAGCCTCTTCTCTTACTGAAATACTTTTAAAATTAGAAAATGCCTTTTTACATTTTTCTTTACAGTGTTCAGGAATATAACTTACACCAAAGCTAGCTGAATAAGCAATATTCTTTTGTTGATTCGAAAAAGTTAATAAATCAATTTCTGATAATCTATCGAAATTAGGATTCCAAACTTGATCACTTCCTACGACAAAAAAGTCATACTCTCTCTCTATCTTCTTAGCCTTATAATATGTAAGGGTTTTGTTTGAAAATTTCATATTATCCACATTAAACTTTTTAAAGCATCTATAACGTTGTCTCATTTGCTTATGCTTCATATATTTTATTTTTCTTTTTATTTTTCCTAATTCTCTACGAATTTCTTTTTTTATTTCTCCTATTCGGCTATTCGCATGATTCGTATTCGGCCAATTAATAATAGTTTCAACTTTGCAATCTAATTTTTTCAAAATTTCTTGTACAGCATAATTTTGAAGTCTATTACCATAGTTATTGTTATCTATTATTGTTATGATTCCAACTTTTCTCATCATTTTAGGTTTCCTTTCTTTATCAAGTTAGACTTAAGTAATACATAATAGCAATTAACATATTAGTTATCTTTTACATGATATAACTTAATTAACAATTTAGGCCAAAATAAAATTAAAATTAATTTTATTTTATCCTGTATTTTTGAAGATGCTCTAAAAAAATATGTAAATTTATAATTTCGTACATTATCTTGAACATATGTTATTTCTTCAGATAATCTTTCACTTTTTTCTTTTATCATTTTCACTAAAAATGTAATATTTACTCTAACATATCTCTGTATTCCTTTATTTTTAATACGAGGATATTTTTCTTGCACCCATTTCATTATTTCTTTTGATAACTTAATCTCTTGTATCCATAATTCTTTTTTTCCTGTTTGTTGTGTAATGGAATCTTCATTAAGTCTATAATGATATAAATTTTGTGTCATATCAATTGATATCTTTTTACATTTTTCAAGAATTGGAATGATAAGTTTCAAATCTTCCCCTATTTTGATGTCTTGATCAAATCTTAAAGATGGATCTTTGAATAATTCTTTTCGATACATTTTTCCCCAACAAACTGCACTAAGATATTTCTCTTCTAGTATCATTTTTATAATTTCTTCAGAATTTAATATCTTTCTTATTTTTCTATTTCTTTTAATTATTTTTCCTTCATATTGTTCATCATTTCCTATAATCGAAACTTCAGAATCATCATTTTTGATTAATCTATATAAGATTTCTACATATTGCTCAGAAACAAAATCATCAGCATCCATAAAAGTAATGTACAAACCTTTCGCTTCCTTAATACCTATATTTCTTGAAACAGAAACTCCTTGATTTTCATTATGTATCACTTTAACTCTTTTGTCTTTTTCTGCATAACTATCACATATCTTTCCAGAATAATCTGTTGAACCATCATCAATTAATATAATTTCAATCTCCTTATAGGTTTGGTTTAAAGCACTATCAATACACTCTTTCAGGTATTTTTGAGCATTATAAATTGGTATAATAATAGATATCAAATCACTTTCCATGTTGCACCTCATTCAAACTATGTTCTTGTTGTAGAATATTATCCTTATTTGTAACTGTCTTTTCTTTATTTTTACTCATTATCATAGAAGCTAATAATAATATTGGTATAGCATTTCCTATGCATATGGAATTAAATTCATTAAACAAATTAATTGCAAACACAATAATTATAATCTCAGAAATCAAACTTTCATTTTTAGAAATACTTTTAGTCATTATACTTAATATGATAATAAATATTGTTCCAAATAAGATGAAACACCTTATATAAAAATTGTCAATAATTGTATACTGTTCCAAATTAATTGCACCTATATTAGGAAATAACTGAATCCCAAATTTCTCTATTGCAATATAAGCATTATAAATTCTTCCACTAGTTAATTTATTGATAAAACCTACACTAGAAATTTGATACTTATATAATATCGCTAATATCAGTGAGGTGATCGCCACAATATCTATACTAAATTTCTCTATAAAATGGATAATTTTTTTATACGTTTTTTCTTTCATCAGTTTCCCTATAAAATACAAGAATAAGAATATAACATATGCCATTACCATTGTCCTTGAATCAGTAACAACAAATGCTATGGCTATCATGATTACACTTAAAAATACACTTATTTTATCGCATTTCTTTATATATAATATATCTATTACAAGCCACAGAATAACTTGTCCCATTAAATTCGGATGTGTAAAATATAAGGTATGCCTATTTCTATCTGCATTTACCATAATCATCTCTTGTATTAGTTCATAT
Organism: uncultured Clostridium sp.; assembly: GCA_948470605.1. Taxonomy (GTDB): domain Bacteria; phylum Bacillota; class Clostridia; order TANB77; family CAG-508; genus CAG-269. Next base: position 7,491 of record CAOKPI010000004.1, read on the forward strand.
TGAAAAATATATTGGTATAAATATACTAGAGAATGAATTGCAATAATCGCTGTCTTTATTATAATATCTAATTTTATTACACTATGAATTTTTATATTTTTAATAGCCATAATTGCTAATACATTTATCAAAAAAAACATCTTATGCACTTTAATTGAAGCATATAGTGTTAATAAAACTAATAAGGCATAAATTATATATTCTTTCTTTGTATATTTACTACATAATATAACAACACAAAAAAGAGCACTACTTAAAACATACATACCATTCTTTACATATTCATTCAATGGTAATAAATCGGATGAACCTAATAACGAAACAATACAATAGACTGTAAATCCAACTAAATAAATTAATTCCTTATCTAATTTTAATTTCATTTTGTAAATTCCTCTCACTCATTTTTTATTATTTTTAATATATTTTTGGAATATTCAATCTGAGAAAATTTTTGAAAATTTCTATTCTCTATTTTCCCTTTTTTATAATCCTTATTTTTTACTATTTTCGTAATTATTTGATTTAATTCTTCTTGCAGATTTTCTTTTTCAATGACATAAGCATCTGAATATTTTGCTAGTTCTGGAATTCCGCCATCATTTGTTACTACTTGCTTAATTCCACTTGCCATCCCTTCTATAACAACATTCCCAAGTGGCTCTCCCCATCTTGACGGAACTACTTGTATGTCTGAAATCTGATATAATACAGGCAATTCTTCATTTGCAATATACCCTGTAAATATAATATTCTCACTATATTTACTAGCTATACTCATTAATTCAAACATAAATCTATCTTTCTTAGAATCCTTACTTGCTTTACTACCGCACAATCAATAGTTTTAAATTAAAATTATTGGTATCCTTTAAAATCTTACAAAATGCTAAAATTAGCTCTTTTACTCCCTTTTCAGGAACAATTCTTCCCGTATATAAAAATACAATATCTTTGTTTGTTAATTGGTACTTTTCTTTATTTTTCTTAATCTCGTCCTTTGGTATCTCCTGACAAAATTTTTCAATATCAATTCCATTGTATACTACACTAATTTTATTAGTAGGTTTTATTGTTTGTATTCTTTTCTTTATAAAATCACTAATCGCTATTATTTCATCACATGCATCTAATATTTTCATGGCCTTTTTCGTTTCACAATTCAAATAATCATTATGTATATGATAAATTATTTTGGTCTTTGGATATAATTTTCTTAATTCTAACACATTGAAAGGTGTATTTTCAACTATAATAACATCATAATTTATTTTATCTTTCTTTAACTTTTTTTTAACTCTACTAATAAAAGCATTACCTATATGTATTTGGGGTAATTTATTATTGATGATATATCTTACAGCTCGGCTAACTTTATACCCAAAACTTTGCGTATCTATATATATATACTTAGTATTTTTAAATTTTGTATTATAATCGTGTTCCTCTTTCACAGTATATAAACTAAAATCTACTTTATGGTTTTCTTCATTATACTTTATATAAGCTTCTATCAATTTTTCAACAGCTCCACCCTTACTTGCTGGAATTGGTAAAACACCTGGCGATATAACTAGTACTTTCATGTGCTTCTCAACACCCCCAATATTATTTCGTTCTTTCTTAATTTTATTAATTATGTTTATTTATCATGGTTTCATATATTTTTTCTAGTTTCTTCACTTCTTCTTTGATATTATAATTTGCTAACGTTATATCTATTGTTCTATCCTTTCTTTGTACTTTATTCTGAATCATTTGACTATTCCAATATTCAATATCATCCAATGGACAATAAGAAGTTAATTCTTTGATTGGCAGTTCTCTTGAAACTGTATTGGATGTTATAACAGGTAAACCATTTGTTTCTGCTTCTACTGCAACAACTGGTAATCCTTCAAACTTGGACGGCAACAAGAAAAGATCCATTGCCTGAAAATAATCATTTACATTACCAACTGGCTCTAAAAAAATCGCTTTATCTTGTAATCCATATTTCTTTACTTTCTCTTTGATTTGTGATTTTAATTCACCTTCACCAATCATTAACAAAGTAGCATTTTGATTGTCTTTTGAAAATCTTTTAAATATTTCTATCAGTAATTCATGATTTTTTTGTTCTGAAAATCTACCAACATGTCCTATGACAAAATCATCTTCTATTTTCATCTTTTTTCTCATTTGATTTCTTATATTTTGATTAAACTTAAACTTTTCTACTTCCACTGCATTATGTATTATCTTAACTGTCGGTTCTTTTCCAAACATCCAGTTTCCTGCTATTTCTGAACAAGCAAACAAATCCGTTGCATACTTTAACACAATTCTTTTATTTAACCTATCTAATAATTTTCGTAATAATCCTTGTGGTGTATTTGTATTATGAGAATGTACAATAATATGTTTTACTTTTGCTCTTCTTGCCGCAAAAACAGGTAATATATTAGCCACAGAAAGCATATTAATATGTATAATTTCATAACTATTTTTAATTATAATATTTTTTAAGGTTTTATAATATCCAACAGGGTTTTTTTTAACATTAGGAATTTTATAGACTTTTGCACCTAATTTCAAGATTTCATCTTCAAAACATATTTTATCATACATATTAATAAAATCAAATTGAATTTTGTCTTTATCTATATTCCTATAATAATTCATTAAAAATGTTTCTACGCCACCTATTTTGTTATGCATCCCAATTATTAAAATTCTTGTCATTACTTGCTCCTTAAAAACTCTTTCCATATTTTTTTCCAGTAAACTTAGCCATTAAAAAAGCCATTCCCTTTTTTAGCCAATTCACTTTTTCAATATCGATGACTTTTACCTCTTCATATTTAATATGATTTGTGTGCATCCATACATCTAATAATAATTCTGATACTCTACCAAAAAATCTAGCATGAAAAGAATCATATGTTTTCATATCTACTCTTTTTTCTAATTCAAATAAAATATCGAATAGCCATGTACAATACTCATTTAAGATTTCTTTCTTCATGATAAACATGTTAAACATATGGGCTGATGTTCTTTTTTGCAATTGATTAAACTCAGCTAAATAGCTTGGACACTTTTCTTGTATAATTTTCCTTGTTTCATCTAATGGTTCAATATACATGGTATGTTTATAATGAGAATATAAATTTTCGATATAATAGTTTCTTTTTCTCGGTAATATGACATCTGTATATTCTAATATTTTCTCTGTCTCTTGTTTGTTTAATACTTTATCGATTCTTTCCTTTACACTTTTCGGTAATCTTTTTGCCATAGAAAAATGCCTTCTATAATGGCACAATCCTATATAGTCGGCATCTAAATTTTTCCATGCCCAATATAAACCTGTTAATTCACAAAAATATGGATTTTTAGAAGATATATTTTCTCCTTGATTATCTGGTTGATAGCCTAAATCTACTTTTCCTTCTTTTCCTACTTGCACAGGAAGATACATTACATCTTTTGGCATTTCATATTTTTTATGTGTTGCTACGATAATTTTTATATTTTTCAATTTACACGGCTCCTTCTTTTTTAAATACAGTAATAAATGTTTTGAAAAATATTTGCAAATCTAGCTTGGCAGACATATGATCTATGTAAAATAATTCCATTTGCATTCTTTTCTTATAAGTAGTATCACTTCTACCATTTGCTTGCCAATATCCTGTAAGACCTGGTGTAACACTTAAGAATTTTTCTTTATTTTCCCCATACTTTTCTAACTCATCATCTATAACTGGTCTTGGACCTATGATAGACAAATCACCTTTTATAATATTAATAATTTGTGGCAATTCATCTAAACTTGTTTCTCTTAAAATTTTTCCTATTTTTGTTATTCTTGGGTCATCTTTTAATTTATAATTTTCTTCCCATTCTTTTTTTTGCTCTGGTGTAAAATCTTTTATCATCTCTTGTGCATTTTCATACATTGTTCTAAATTTATACATTTTAAATTTTTTGCCATTTTTTCCAATTCTTGTATGAGCAAAGAATACAGAACCCTTTGAATCTATCTTAATCATAATGGCTAATAGTAAAAAGACTGGTGATAATACTATTAAAGCTATACTTGCTATCATAATATCAAATATTCTCTTGATTCGTATATAACTTGTTACATTAGCTCTTTTGGTAGTTCTCGTTATTTTAGGTGTAATAATTAAATCATCGTTTAATATGACACCTTGATTTTCCATATTTACATTCATATTACTCAATCCCCACATATATAATTTTTTATTATGTTTTATTTATATTCCCTTTTTTTATTATATATATTTTTTGTCCCATTGTCAACAAAATTGTCGTTTTATGTGAATTTTTATATAACAAAATTTATTTACTATATCCCGTCTTTTTTATAATACTACTACTAATGTTTTTTACCGTTTGTGATGGCGTATAATCTGGTTCTCCAAAAGCCTCTTTGTGCAGTTGACTTACATTACTTTGTAACGTAATTGGCACACCATACCATCTATCTAACGTAATTCCTTTTGTATCATATGGCCAACCAATACTTTCTGATATTTTAAAGCTAGCAGCACTTGGCATTAAGGCAAAAATATCTCCTGCTGTTATATTGGTATATACTTTTGGCAAAATAAAATCTACAAAGCTATTCATTTCACCTATATTTTTTGTTTTCAATTTATTGGTCATAGCCTCAATTACAGTTCTCATTCTTTCCGTTCTTTTATAATCTCCCCCAGCTGTATAACGAATTCTTGAGTAAGCAACTGCTTGCACGCCATTTAAAGCTTGTCTACCTGTTGATGTTACTTTGGCATTTGATTTTCCTGTTACTCTCGCTGTTTCATCTATATAAGAATTCAAATATTTTAATTCTTCTTGTGATTCCACATTAATACTTACCCCTCCTAATTTATCAACCGCTTCTGCCACAGAATCAAAATTAACTGTAACAAATTCTTTGATATTTAAATCCAAGTTTGTATTTAATGTTTTGATAGCTAGTGGTGCTGAACCATAAGAATAAGCATGTGTTATTTTATCTAATCCATGTCCTTCTATTTGTACAAAAGTATCTCGATAAACAGAAATTAATTTTACCTCTTTTGTTTTATTGTTAATACTTGCTACAATAATACAATCACTTCTATTTCCTTTATCTAAGTTATCATCTCTACTATCTACCCCAAAAATAGCAATATTTCGATAGCCAGATAAATTGTCAGACACTTCATCTGAAATCCCCAAATCGCCTTCATCAATATCTACTTGTTGTAATTTTCCTAATTTATTACTAATAAACCAATAAATACTTCCTACTAAAATAGCCAATAAAATAACTAATACTAAAACTATTTTCCCAAATAATTTTAATTTTCCTTTTTTCCTCTTTCCTTTTTTGTGATTGGTACGATTATTATTTTCTTTTCTCATTATTTGTGACCTTTCTTCTCTCCTATTTTTTTGAAATGCTTTTGGTAATTCCTCATCTTCTCTATTCTTCTGAAATGCCTTTGGTAATTCATCTTCTTCCTCATAACTATGTTTCCCTGCCATTTTTATTCCTCCGTCCTTACTTTTAATTTATTACTATTATACTATTTATTATTTTTATTTACAAGCTTTAATACTATCTATTCTATATTGTAATCCTGTTGTTAATTTATCGATTCGTTTATCTGTTATATCTGTATATTTTCTATATTCTATTAACTTACTTTTGTATTCCTCAACTAAACCATCCAGTTTTGAAATATCAAATTTTGCTACATTAATATAATTTAAATATTTTGAAAATGGCATTTCTACCGATGAAAAGAATTTTCCTGTTCTATCATAAAAATTAATTTCATCTAATGTTTTATCACATTCCATACATTCTCCTGTATCAAATATAGGAGTTACTTTTTCCCCTTTCCTTTTATTGTACATAAAACTACATCTTATTTGGCATTTCAATACCCAATAAACCTGCACCTATTTTCAAAACCTTGCCAACACTATAGGTTAGGTAAACTCTAGCATCTTGCAACTCTTTATCCTCAACCATAATTTTATTCTCATTATAAAAACTACTAAACGCCTTCGCCAAATCAATCAAATATCTTGCCAAAATAGAAGGCTCGTCCTTCTCTGTCACTTGTATTAAAACATCTTGAAAAGCATACATTAACTTAAGAATAGCTTGTGAATACTCATCTAATAACTTTTCTGTATTAATTCCCTCTACTTTTGGCAAATATCCCACTTTTTCTAATACACTTTTCGTTCGTACATATGTATATTGGATATAAGGTCCTGTTTCTCCTTGAAAATTCAATACATGACCCCAATCAAATACTTGGTCTTTAATAATGGTATTCGCTAAATTATGAAAAACAACTGCTCCTATCCCAATCTTTTTAGCCTCTATTTCTGGCGTTTCCATTTCTGGATTCTTTTCTTTTATGACATCTTCTACTCGATGAATGGCTTCTGTCAGTAAGTCCTCTACTTTTATCACATTACCTTCTCTCGTAGACATCTTTCCTGTACTTAATCGTACCATACCATATTGTACATGTCTTAGCCCTTGTTTGCATTTCTCTGGTATATCCAAATATTTAGCCACTTCAAATAATTGTTTAAAATGCAAAGCTTGTTCATAAGCTACTACATATAAAGATTTATCAAAATCATAGGTTTGTGCTCTGTAACGAATAGCCGCTAAATCTCTTGTGACATAAATACTAGAACCATTCGATTTTTTTATCATGCACACGCCTAAGCCTTTATCCTCTAAATCAACAATTTGAGCTCCTTCTGATTCTTGTAAAATATTGGCTTGTTCTAATAATTCATAAACTTTATCCATTTTATCAATATAAAAAGATTCTCCAATTACAGCATCAAACCCGAATACCTAGCATATCATAGATTTTTTGAAATTCCTTTAAACTGACGGTTTTAAATCTTTCCCACAACTCTACACAATAGTTATCCTTTTGTTCTAATAATCGAAAGTTCTCTCTACAAGCATCTAAAACTGTTTCATCTTCTTTACAAAGTTCATTAATTCTAACATAGATTTTCATTAATTCTTCAATGGGATTATCGTCTAAATTATATTCATTCCCCCATCTTTTGTAACCTTCTATCAATTTTCCAAATTGTGTCCCATAGTCTCCTAAATGATTCATACCAATCGTATGATATCCTAAATATTGATATATGTTATATAAAGCTGACCCTATCACAGTTGTTCTTAAATGCCCAATATGGAATGGTTTGGCAATGTTAGGAGAAGAGTATTCCACTAAAATATTTTTACCTTTTCCCATTTCTGATTTTCCATATGCTTCATTTTTATCTATCTCTGTTAATACTTCTTTGGCTAAAGCCTGTCCATTGCTATAAAAATTCAGATAGCCACCTAACACCTCTATCTTTTCTATAATGGTTTCATCCATTACTAACTTGTCTTTTATTTCATTGGCTATTTGTGGCGGTGCTTTTTTCAACTCTTTGGCAAGACGAAAACAAGGAAATGCATAATCTCCATTTTTTACGTCTTTTGGTATTTCTATGTATGCTTCTAATTCTTTTTCCTCCAAATTAGTTGCTTTCGCAATTTGTTTCGCAATTTCTTGTTTAAAATTTGTCATGTTTCCTCCTTTGAGACAAAGGGGACAGGTTTAAAATGTCTCACTTTTTTTGTCGAATTTTAATTTATTTATATTTTCTATTTAATAGCTCAATTTTCGACATCTTTCTTTCAATTTTGTGAGACATTTCAAACCTGTCCCTCTTATCTCACAATTTTATATTTTCAGCATAAGTTGGATGGAGTACCTTCATATTCTTCATTGATTCTATTGATACACTATAATACAATAGCTTCACAATCTATTTTTTCTAATATCATTCTTTTTATTGTTTCTAATTTTTCTTTCACAAGAGCTATCCTCCTTCTTTTAAGAATACTATTAACTTAAAATAGATTACACCTTAAGTTGACAGCATTATTTATCTCTCTATATAATGCCAAGCATCTCGGCACATATCCTCTAATGTTTTGGTTGCTTCCCAATCCAGCTCACTCTTTGCTTTTTGAGGGTCTGCATAGCAAGTAGCAATATCTCCTGCTCTTCTAGGTGCTATTTGATAAGGCACTTGTTTGCCAGTTGCCTTTTCAAATGCTTTCACCATATCTAATACACTATAACCTGTTCCTGTTCCTAAATTATAAATATATAGACCTTGTCCTTCTTTGTCCAACTTATTCAAGGCTTTTAAATGACCTTTGGCTAAATCTACTACATGGATATAATCTCTAACACCTGTTCCATCTGGTGTATCATAATCATTACCAAATACGGATAACTCTTTTAATTGTCCATTGGCTACACGAACGATATATGGCATTAAATTATTGGGAATACCTTGTGGTTCTTCTCCAATCAATCCACTTTCATGAGCTCCTACTGGATTGAAATATCTTAAAATACAGATATCCCATGTGTTGTCTGATTGATATATATCTTTCAGTATTTGCTCAATAAATAGTTTCGTATTTCCATATGGATTAGTAGTTCCACCTACTTTAGAATTCTCTGTTAACGGAATGGTTTCTGGTTCTCCATATACAGTGGCAGAAGAACTGAAGATGAATTTTTTACAGCCATATTTTCTCATGGTATCTAATAACACCAATGCTCCTGAAATATTATTATAATAGTATTCAATAGGTTTTTGAACCGATTCTCCCACTGCTTTATAGCCAGCAAAATTGATAACAGCCTCAATTTGCTCTTCTTCAAATACCTTTTCTAGTTGTTCTCTATTTTTATAATCCATTTCATAAAATTTAAAGTCTTTTCCTGTTATCTTTTTAATTGATTCTAATACTTTTGCATTACTATTTGAAAAGTTGTCTATGATAATGATTTCTTTTCCTTGTTTTAATAATTCTATTGCAGTATGACTTCCAATAAATCCTGCTCCTCCTGGTAATAAAATTGCCATTTCTTATTCTCCGCCTTTCTTACGTTTTTTAATTATATTTTCCTTATTTCCACTCCTTCTTTAGTATCCTTTATCTCATAACCTTTCCCTTGAATCAAATCTCTCAAAGCATCTGATTTTTCCCAATCCTTATTAACTCTTGCTTGTTTACGTTCCTCCACCAAATTCAAAATTTCTTGTGGTATCTCTTCTTGTTGTTTCGGTATAGTTTCTTCTATTTTTAATCCCAAAACCGTATCAAATTTAGCAAGCAACTCTGCCAATTTAGGAGATTTCTTTTCCTGTCTTACTACTTCCCAAACCACTCCCATTGCTGCTGGCATATTCAAATCATCATTAATAGCCTCATGAAATTTTTTCTCCCATGATTCTATCTTATCATTTTCTATCTCATCTTTTCCTACTAAATGCAATTGATACCCATTTTTTAGTCTTTCCAACGACTTGGAAGCAGCCTCGATTCCATCCCAAGTAAAATTCAATTTATTTCGATAATGGCTCGAAAAGCTAAATAATCGATATACCAATGGATTATATCCTTTTTCCATTAAGTCCTTTATTAAATACACATTGCCTAAGCTTTTTGACATTTTTCCGCCATTGATTAGTAAGTACTCTCCATGTAGCCAGTAATTGGCAGGCATTTTTCCACATTTTCCTTGGCTTTGCGCAATTTCATTTTCATGATGCGTTGGTATTAAGTCAATTCCTCCTGTGTGGATATCAAATTGCTCTCCTAAATATTTTTGTCCCATAGCAGAGCATTCAATATGCCATCCTGGATAACTTAATCCCCATGGGCTATCCCATTTCATTAAGTGATTCTCAGGTGCTTTAATCCATAAGGCAAAATCGTATGGATTTCTCTTTTCTGGGTCGACATCCACTCTAGCACCTGCTTTTTGCTCATCTAAATCGATAGCAGATAAAATAGGATATTGGTCTAATTTCGCTATATCAAAATATATCGCTGTTGAGGTTTCATAGGCATATCCTTTTTCCATTAATGCTTCCACATAAGCTAACATATCATAAATATGGTCTGTCGCCTTACAAATAATCTCAGGTGTATCAATATTTAAAGCTTGTAAATCTTGGAAAAATAATTGGGTATAATGTTCAGCAATTTCCATTGGTGATTTATGTTCTTCTCTTGCTGATTTTAACATTTTGTCTTCCCCTTCATCACCATCAGAAACCAAATGCCCAACATCTGTTATGTTCATAGCATGTTTTAAAGTATAACCATTGTATCTCAAGGTTCTTCTTAAAACATCTTGAAACACATTGGTTCTCATATTTCCAATGGTAGCATCTTTGTAAACCGTTGGTCCACAAGAATAAATTTTAACCTCTTTCTCATCGATTGGCTGAAATTTCTCTTTTGTTTTTGTCAACGTATTATAAAAATAAATATCCAAAATGTCTACCTCTTTCTTTTATTTTTTACTGATTTCCTTGCTTTTTCGGAGCACTTGTTGAAATATTGGTATTAGTAGTTCCAGCATCTGGTTTTTGAGTAGGCTTCGTTGTATTTGTACCATTTGTATTTGTTTTATTCGTATTGGTTGTTTTGTTGGTATTCGTATTGGTTTTATTCTCATTTACTGGGGGTTTATTGGCTGTATTATTTTGTTTATTATCTACTTTATTCTCTTTTGGTTTTGGTTTTTCCTCTTCCTTTGGTTTGGTATGAATTGGACAAGTTTCCGTTATTTTTCCCTTTCCTGAATAATTAGAACCGCTAACTGCCTTCCATAGTTGTAATTTTTCTTTTGGCACAAATCCTCCATAATTATTTACTCTAGTTGCTACATATTGTGAGCAATATTGTGTTGCTACTTTCCCTGATTCCGAACAAATCGTTTGTGCACTTCTTTTTCCCTCACATTTTTCTGGCAAATTATCTGCTGTAAACATTTCTGTATAAGCAGGACATCCTGTTATTACTAAACATCCTGTTGATTTACAAACCGCTTGTTCTACAATACCATTTGGTTTGGTAAAAGTACTTCCAGCTAACCCTTTGTGAATATCTGTCATGATGGCATCCCAAATTTGTCCTGCTGGATTCACAGCAAATCCTGTTACCTCTTCTTGTTGGTCATAACCAAACCAACATGCAGCTGTATAATATGGTGTAAATCCACAAAGCCATCTATCTGTACTGTTATCCGTTGTTCCTGTTTTTGCTGCTACATCCATTCCTGCTATTGCACAATAAGTTGCTGTTCCTTTTTTGACTGGTTCTTGTAAAATCGATTTAACAAGATAAGCATTTTGCTCTGATATGACTCTTCTTTTTTCTTGTTCTGGTACTAATACCGTATTTCCACTCGTATCTACTACCTTTGCATAAAAAGTTGGCTCAATATATTCACCATTATTGGCAATGGTTGCATAAGCACCTGCCATTTCTAATGGACTAATTCCCTCTGTTAATCCTCCTATAGCAAGTGGTAAATTTTCATCATTATATTGTACATTATCTTCCGCTTTATACAATGAGGTAACACCAAAGTTTCGTAAATAATCAATGGATTTACCAGGTGTTAATTCTTTCATAATTTTCACTTCTGGTACATTTTGGGAGTAAGCAATAATATCTCGGATATTGATTAAACCTCTATACTTATGACCATCATTTTTAGGCTGATAGCCATTAAAATCAGTTAATACATCATTGTATACTGTCGCTGGCGTAATTACTTTTTCTTGCAAAGCTGGTGCTATATCTGCAATTGGTTTGATAGAAGAACCTGGTTGTCTTTTACTTTGAGTCGCTCTATTTAAGTTAGCTCCCGTTTTTTGTCCTAATCCCCCTGAAACACCTAAAACATTTCCTGTTTTATGGTCCATTACTACAACTGCTGCTTGTGTATGTTCATTTTTTAATGTTCCATTATCATTTTTATCCCTTCCTGCTCGGATATAAGTATCTTTTAGCGTTTCTTGTTCTAGTCTTGTTTGAATGCCAGCATCTACTGTCGAATAAATCGTAAGTCCGCTACTATATACATAATTTTTAGCCAACTCTCTTGAAATATCTTTTTCTTCCATAACCTGTGAAATAACTTGTTCAATAACAGCATCTGTATGATAAGAATAACCAGAAGATGTTGTCATTTCACCTTTTTGGAATGGTAATCCTGCTTCTGCTTTTGCAATCGCTGTATCATATTCTTGTTGATCTGTCACATAACCAAGTTCCTTCATTTTAGCTAAAACCGTTTTTGTTTTATTTTTAATTTTTTCTGTGTTATCTTTGCTCGCATCAAATGGATCATAAGCATTTGGTGAACTATTAATTCCTGCCATAAAAGCACATTCTGCTAAATCTAAATCTTTTGCACTTTTATTAAAATAATACTCTGCTCCTAATTCCACACCATGTAAATTGCTAGAACCTACAAATAAAATGTTTAAATATAGTTCCAAAATTTGGTCTTTGGATATCATTCTTTCTACTTGGTAGGCTTTTGCCCATTCTTTTACTTTTCTCATAATGCCTTCCATGCCAGATGCTTCATCATCCTTTGTGATATTTTTTACCAATTGTTGTGTAATCGTACTTCCTCCATAAGAACTCTTTCTAAACACTGTATTTACAATCGCTCCTGCTGTTCTTTTAAAATCCACTCCACTATGTTTATAATATCTTTCGTCCTCAATTGCTACATAGGCTTTTGGTAAATAATCAGCCATATCCTCTAATGTGATAACTTTTCTCTTCTCGTCGCCACTTAAGTTAGCAATAACAGCTCCATTATTATCTACAATAACGGAATTGGCTGCTCCTATTTTTAATTCTTCTTTTGTGATTTCAAATTCATCACCAAATAGTCCAAAAAACATTCCTGCAACAATTCCTGCTCCAATCACGCATAACAACAAAAATAGAACTAACATTATTTTCAATGTTAATACTAATTTTGGATGTCGATTCGAAAATTTATTCTTTTGTGACTTTCTAACTTCTGGCTTTTTCGTCTGTGTATTGGCTCCTGATTTCTTCTTTTGCATCGTTTCCCTTTTTTTATTATTTGCTACTTTATGTGGTTTTGTCTTTTCTCTATTATCTGTGTGTTTTCCCTTATTACTTGGCATTTTTGTTTCCTCCTTGCCAATTTTATAATTTGACAAATACATTATATTATATTTTTAAAAAAAAGGAAAGCATTTATTAGAATTTTTAAGAAATGATTTTGGAGAATTAGGACATGGGGACGTAGATAATGTCCCTAAATACTCAAAATTGCTAACTTAATGTGTTATCTATTATTTTTGCAACATCGCGTAAGCGACCAGCCACTGCATACTGCCACTGTAACAAGCAAAGCTTTAACAGTGGACAGCAAAACGAGCAAAGCGAGTGCGATTGGAGCAACCATCCATTTTAAAAATCAGAAGGTTACGACACACAAGGTGTAAAAAAATAATAGATAACACATTAAGTTGATGCATTATTTATGATAGGGACATTATCTACGTCCCCATGTCCTATGTCCTAAACAATGGTATTCATTCCAACTAATTGAGTAATCCTCACTCTATCTTTTTCCACTTGTTTCATAAATTCCTGAAAAGGTTGTTTTTTATTCATTTGAGCCTCATATATTTCCGATGTTTTATATTTTGTATTTTTATCATAATCAAATTCCTCTCTATCTTGGAATTCTATCTCATAATCATTGATACATATTCCATTAAACCTCTTCTTTTCTATTTTTACATTTCCTCTAAGATTAACAATCATTGCATTTTCATAAATATTATATTGATTGATTAATTCAGAAGGAAAATCCACATTTAAAATCAGGTTTGATTTCGCTAAACCTTTTCTTTTATTGTTGCCTACTGTTATCATGATGCCATCTTGTTCTAAGATTTGTTTTTCTATCTTTCTAAATTTTTGAATATGATTAGTTACAATATTAACTCTTTTGTATTCTTTTGCTATATTTCTTATATTCGCCAGCATATTTTCTGTTACATCATTGACTAAAATAGATATTTGTGTTTCTTCTTTTTTCATTTGTTTTTTTTCTAAAATATAATCTAACACTTTACCAGAAAGTGCCTCAAATAGCCATCTTCCTTCTGCTATTTCCAAAGAATAAGAATGTAATAAATTTACATACTCTTCTTGCTTTTGTATGTTTTGACTAATCACAATTCTTTTACTAATTGTTTTATCTAATATCTTTTTTGTTTTTCTAGCTAATTTAATTGCTTTTCTACTAGCTATTTTTTCTGCTCCAATTGGCAAAATAATTTTGTCTTCTCTTAATTGAATTACATTAAATATTTTAAAAATAAAATTGAGCTTGTCAGCCTCTTGTATACAATACAAAAAAATCACTCTCCTATACTTTATTCAAGTATATGAAAGTGATTCTCTTATTATAACTGTTGAAATCTATTATTTTGAAACACCGCGTAAGCGACCAGCCACTGCATACTGCCACTGTAACAAGCAAAGCTTTAACAGTGGACAGCAAAACGAGCCTTTGGCAAGTAGCATTGGAGCAACCATCTATATTTAAACTAGGAGGGTTGCGACACACAAGGTGTAAAAAAATAATAGATTTCAACAGTTAATAATAAATTGAATACTTTATAATACAATATCTCTTTTTAATAATTGATTTTCAACGACTCCGATTCCTATAAAAATATCATTATGATAAATTCGATAATTTCCATCTTTTATTTTTTGTGTTAATCTAACACCATTTAAAAACAATTGTAACTTTCTATCATCTAAATGGATAGACCCATTTTCTTGAAACAACTTTTCTAACGTAATAAAATGTCGTTCTACAAATTTCGTATCTTGTATATTTTTCTCTAATTCATCCATGTCTACTGCATCTGCTATCTTGAAATCTCCTACTTGCATTCGATTTAAGCAAGACATGTAACCAACCGTTCCCAATCTCTCTGCGATATCTTCACACAAACTCCTAATATAAGTACCTTTCGAGCATGCCACTCGAAATTGAATTTGTTTTTGTTTTTCCTCTATTTGTTGTAATTCCATATGATAAATTTCAATTTGTCTTGGTTGTATTTCTACAGTTTGTCCCTTTCGAGCATACTCATACAATTTTTTTCCTTTTACTTTAATAGCCGAATACATTGGTGGAACTTGTTCTTGTTTTCCTAAGAAACTTTTCAAGATTTCTTCTATGTTTTCCTTTTGAAAAATAGTTTGAGGTACCTCTTTTTTTTCTATAATAGCACCTTCTGAATCTGCTGTATCTGTTTTACCCCCCAATGTTAATGTTACATCATATATCTTATCATGATTGACTAAATATTTTGAACATAAAGTTCCTTTTCCTATTAATAATGGCAACACCCCAGTTGCCATTGGATCTAATGTTCCTGTATGTCCTACTTTTTCATGAAATATCTTTTTTGCTTTTTGTACAATATCATGTGATGTACAATTTTTTGGTTTATTGATAATTATGATTCCATCCATTTTTTTATTTCTTTCATTAATTTTTCTTTTACTTCTTGTATGGTTCCTTTCACTAATGCTCCTGCTGCCCTTGCATGACCTCCACCACCAAATAATAAGCAGATATCAGATACATTGATACCATCTTCCGAACGTAACGATACTTTGTAAACATCCTCATCCTCTTTTTGTCTAATAAAGATAGCTACTTGCACTCCTTCAATATCTTTTCCAATATTCACTAATCCGTCATGGTCTCCTGATTCTGCATTAACTTCTCGTTCATCTTGAGATGTCATATAACTAAAAGAAACTTTTCCATCTTCTAGCAATTCCATTCTATCGATTACTCTTTTGGTTAATTCAAAATTTGCTTTTGTCTTGGTTCCCATTGTTCTTTTATAAATATCGGGAATATCTACCCCTACTCGAATCAATTCAGCTGTATATTCAAAAGTATCTGGTGTAATGCCACTATAACGAAAACCACCTGTATCTGTGATAATTCCTGTCATAATACAAGTTCCTATTTCTTTTGTGATTGTAACACCAAAATATTCTGCCATACTGATTAATATTTCACAACAAGCTGGTGATGCTGGATTGACATAGTTTAAATCTCCATACATATTATTACTTCCATGATGGTCAATTACAATTGTCTTTTGAGCATTTTCAAAATACTCATTTTTTGCCAATCTCTTTAAATTACCACAATCTACTAATATGGCCAAATCATATTTCTTTCTTTCAGAGTCCATTTTAATGTCATTAGCTGATGGCAAAAATTGAAACATTCTTGGATATTCTGGAATGATGACATCTGATTGCTTATTTAGTTCTTGTAACATTAATTTCATAGCTAAGCTACTCCCCATAGCATCTCCATCTGGTGACTCATGGGTTAAAATAACGATACTTTCTGCTTTTTTTATTTCTTCTAAAATTTCATCTAAAGTCATTTTCTTTCCTCCTAATTTATTTCATTCGTTATGAAAAAGTTAATATCATTTTTAAAATGCATATTGAAAGTAATTGAATTAGAAATTCTTTATTAATTTTATGGAAAGTGTTCAAGCCTGTCTTGGAAGGGAGCCATAAAATTGATTTAGAATTTCTATGATAATTAGCTTGAATGAGCATTTTAAAAATTATATTAACTGATTTTAAAATTACGAATTGAAATTAATCCTCTTTCTTAGGCATAATCTCCTTCAATATCGTATCTATCTTTGCCCCATATTCCAATGAATCATCCAACTCAAAAACTAACTCTGGTGTATTTCTCAAATTGACTCTTTTCGCTAATTCGCTTCTAATAAAACCAGATGATTTTTTAAGTCCTGCTAACGTATCTTTTAAGTTCTTTGCATTTAATATACTAACATATACTCTAGCATATTTAAGGTCATTACTAACTTTTACTTTTGTCACACTAATTAAACCTGTCACATTCGGATTTTTTAGCTCATAACCAATAATTTGACTCAGCTCTTTTCTATATTCTTCTTCAATACGACCTAATCTTGCTTGGTTCTCTGGCATTTTATTCACTCTCCTTTTCTAAAAAACGAAGCAAAAGTAGTATATTGCACCTTTTTGTCATGAATGGCAAGCTGAAGGTGTACGTAAGTACATCGAAGTTTGCAATTCATGGCGAAAATGCGCAAGATGCTGCTTTTCATTCGTTTTAACCTATCTAGAAATTTCCTCCATAACATACACCTCAATCGTATCGCCTTCTTTGATATCGTTGTAATCCTCAATCTGCATACCACACTCAAAGCCTTTGCCGACTTCTTTCACCTCGTCCTTAAATCTCTTCAAAGTTGCTAAATGTCCATCATGAATAACCACATTCTCACGAATCACTCTCACGCCTGCATTTCTCTCTACTTTTCCGCTTAAAACGTAGCCACCTGCAATGGTTCCAACATTAGAAATTCTAAAGGTTTGTCTTACTTCCACATTTCCAATTACTTTTTCTTCAAATTCTGGGTCTAGCATTCCTTTCATAGCAGCTTCTACATCTTCAATAGCTTGGTAAATAATAGAATATTGTTTAATTTCTACTTCATCTTTTTCTGCCATTTCTTTTGCCATATTGTCTGGTCTTACATTAAAGGCAATGATAATAGCATTCGATACTTTAGCAAGGGTAACATCTGATTGATTAACAGCCCCTGCTGCTGCATGAATTACTTTGACTCTAACTTCTTCATTGGCTAGTTTTTCTAAGGATTGTTTTACTGCTTCTACAGAACCTTGTACATCTGCTTTAACAATTAAGTTTAATACTTTTAGATTTCCTTCTTCCATTTGGCTAAATAAGTTATCTAAAGTTACTTTTGTTGTAGCATTCATAGCTTTTTCTCTTTCTTGACGTTTTCTTTTTTCAATTAAATGTTTTGCCATTTTTTCATTCTTAACCTCATAGAAAGTATCTCCTGCTGATGGTACTTCTGTTAGTCCCATAATTTCTACTGGTGTAGAAGGTCCAGCTGCTTTTACATTCTTACCTTTGTCATCTTTCATGGCTCTGATTCTACCAATGGAAGAACCTACTACAATGGTATCTCCCACATCTAGCGTTCCTCTTTGTACTAACATCGTAGCAATCGCACCTTTTGCTTTGTCTAGTCTTGCTTCGATGACTGTTCCTTTGGATTGTTTATTTGGATTTGCTTTTAATTCTAATACATCGGCTTCTAATAATACCATTTCTAATAATTGGTCAATATTTTCATTTTTCTTAGCAGAGATTGGCACAAAAATAGTGTCTCCTCCCCATTCTTCTGGTACCAATTCATAGGCCATTAATTCTTGTTTTACTTTATCCATATTGGCATCTGGTAAATCCATTTTATTGACTGCTACAATAATTGGTATTTCTGCTGATTTAGCATGATTAATGGCTTCTATGGTTTGTGGTTTTACCCCATCATTAGCAGCCACGACTAAAATAGCAATATCGGTAATTTGAGCACCTCTTGCTCTCATGGCTGTAAATGCTTCATGTCCTGGTGTATCTAAGAAAGTAATTTCTCTGTCTTTTACTTTTACTTTATACGCACCAATGGCTTGGGTAATACCTCCTGCTTCTCCTTCAATTACATTGGTTTTTCTTACCGCATCCAAAAGTGAAGTTTTTCCATGGTCTACGTGTCCCATAACAACAATAACTGGTGGTCTTGTCTCTAAGTCTTCTGCTCTGTCTTCTGAATCATCAAATAAAATATCCTCTTCTGTTACCGTTTCTTTTTTCGTAGCATTGATTCCAAATTCTTGTGCAATCAGATAAGCTGTATCAAAATCAACTTCATTATTGATAGATGCCATGATTCCATAACCTAATAATTTTTTGATAACTTCTGCTGTTGTTTTTTTCATTTCAGCTGCAAAGTCTTTTACTGTAATGGTTTCTGGAATCTCAATATCCGTTAATTTGAATATTTTTTGTTTAGTTCTTTCTTCTTGATTTTTGTTGTTTCTCTTCTTGCCTCTTCTTCCACGCTCTGTTGTTAAATCATAGTAATCTAACATACCGCCATCTTGGTCATCAAACATATTGGATAAACGATTGGTTTGTTTTAGATTTTTTAATTTACCTTCATCAAAATCATTTCCTGCATTATTTCTTCTGGTTTTAGATTTCTTATTGGTTCTATTTTCATCAAATTTATTACTTCTTTGTTTGTCTTGCCCTCTGTTGTATTCTCTTACAGTTTCTTTCTCTCCTGTCTCTACCGCCATAATATTTTTGATGTTTTTCTCAATTCCCTTTTCATCTAATGGTCTTCTTCCATATCTTTCCCCATTATTTCTATTATTATTAAATCTATTATTACCATTGTTATTATAATTTCCTCTATTATCATTATGGTTTCTGTTAAAATTATTATTTCTGTAATTGTTATTTGGGTTGTTTTGATTTCTATTTCTATTATTATAGTTATTATTTCTATTGTCTCTATTTTGATTAAATGGTCTATCTGTATTTCTGGTTTTAGGGGCTTCCTTTGTTTGTACTCTTTGTGTTACTGGCTCTTGTTTCTTTTCTACGTTCGTTTTAACAGGTTCTACTTTTGGTTGTACCTCTTCTTTAACTGGCTCCTCCTGTTTTGGTTCTTCTTTTTTAAGGCCAAATAATTCACTAACCGTCATTGGTTTATTTGGTTTATTACGATAAACGATATTATAATCTTTGTTTTGTCTTCTTTCTACAAAACCAACATTATTTTTCTTCCCTTCTTTTTTCACTATTTCTGTTTTCTTTTCTGGTTCTTCTTGTGCTATAATAACTTCTCTTCTAATGATAACAGGTGCTTTTTCTTCTTTTTTCACATCTTTTTCTTTTTTCACGTTTTTATCCTTTTCTTCCTTCTTTTTTCCATCTTTTTTTGTCAATGCACTTTCTATTTTCTTTGCTTCATCTTCCCCTACTGCACTTAAATGACTTTTTACGTCTATCTTTAATTTAGTTGCTACATCTAATATTTCTTTACTGGCTAAGCCTAATTTCTTTGCAATTTCATGTATTTTAATCTTACCCAATAAGTTCACCCCCATTATTTATTTTTTGTATTTCGCTTGCTAAATGACTATCTTCTATTCCAATAATTGCTTTATTGGACTTTCCAATGGCTTTGCTCAAAATTTCAATCTCCCCTTCTATGATAATTGGTATCTCATATTCGTAACTTATGTTTCTAAATTTGTCTTTGGTTCTATCAGATGCATCCTTTGCTACTATGATTAAGTAAACTTTTTTCTTTTTGATTTGTAACGCCACACTATCTGCTCCAAAACAAACTTTTCTAGCTCTTGCTGCTAACCCCATTAAACCTAATATTTTATTATCAATCAAGAATCACACCTCTTAAATTTTCATAAATTTCTTCTGATATTTTACTATCTAATATTTTTTCTAATCTTTTGGATTTGATGACTTTTTCTAAGCATTGTATATCATCACATAAGTAAGCACCTCTACCTTCTTGTTTTCCCGTTCTATCAATACTGATTTCATTTTCTTTATTTTTTACAATTCGAATCAATTCTTTTTTATCCTTTTTGCTATTACATCCCATACAAGTTCTCTGTGGTTGATTTTTTATCATTTTTATTCCTTTCTTCGCTTGGAATTCAAGCGATGTGTCCTTCCTTTTATTGTATGTCTATATTATTTCGCTTATTCTTCGTTCTCTGGTTGTGCTTCTTCTACAATTTCATTTACTGGTTCTTCTAATGTTTCTTCTACTTCTTGATTTTGTGCATTCATTAACATTTCTCTAAATTGTGTTTCTGACTTAATATCTATTTTCCAATTTGTCAATCTAGCTGCTAATCTTGCATTTTGTCCTGATTTTCCAATGGCTAATGATAATTGGTCATCTGGAACAATGACTTGAGCAAATTTTTCCTCTTCCTTAATATCCACTGCCAATATTTGAGCTGGAAGTAAAGCAGAAGCAATATAAATAGATGGGTCTTCATTCCATTCAATAACATCAATTTTTTCTCCATTTAATTCATTGATTACATTTTGAATTCTAACTCCCTTTTGTCCAACACAAGAACCCACTGGGTCAATATTAGGGTCTGGCGAATATACCGCTACTTTGCTTCTATATCCTGGGTCTCTGGAAACACTCTTGATTTCGATTACTCCCTCATAAATTTCTGGTATTTCGAATTCTAATAATTTTCTTACAAAATCAGGATGACTTCTAGATACAATTACTTGTGGTGCGCCTTTTGCACCTTTTTCCACTTCTAATACATATCCTTTTACTTTATCATTGACATGATAATGCTCGGTTGGAATCTGCTCTTTAGATGGCATAACCCCTTCTAACTTTCCTAAATCCATAACCACAATATTGTGGTCTGCTTTTTGAACTAAACCTGATACAATTTCTCCTTTTCTATCGTTAAATTCTGTATAAATAATTTCTCTTTCTGCTTCTCTTAATTTTTGAATGATAACTTGCTTTGCTGTCTGTGCTGCAATTCTACCAAAATCTCTTGGCACAATTTCTATTTCAACCATATCTCCTTCTTTATAATCTGGATTGATTTTTTGTGCTTCCTTCACATTAATTTGCACATCTTTGTCAGTTACCCTTTTCATTACTTTTTTTAAGGAATATACATGAGTAGCACCTGTTTTTTGATCCATTTGTACTTTTACATTTTCTAATGACTCAAAGTTTCTCTTATACGCTGTTACTAATGCTGTTTCGATGGATTCTAATAAATACTCCTTCTGAATTCCCTTTTCCTTTTCTAATTCCTCCAATGCTAAAATTAATTCTTTGTTGTCAATTGCTTGCTCCTTCATTTTTTAATCACTTTCCTTTCCTTTTTACCAATGATAAATTGTCTTTATTTGTGCTATATTTTTACGTTCGATTTCTATTTCTTCTGCTTCACTTTCTATGGTTAATATTTCTTCTTTCCATCCTAACAGGATTCCTTGATATTCTTTTTTTCCGTCTTTCATCTTTTTTGAATAATTTAACTTGAATCTCTTTCCCTATATTTTGTTCGATATGCTTATTTTTTCTTAGTACTCTTTCAATGCCAGGTGAAGATACTTCCAGAAAGTATTGTTCTTTGATATAATCTGCTTCATCTAATAAATCATTAATCACATTATTTACTTTTTCGCAATCCTCTAAATCAATTCCTTCTGGTTTGTCTATCAGTATTCGTAAAAAATAATTTTTACCTTCTTTCGCATATTCTACATCATATAAATCATATTCCATTTTTTCAATGGTTGGCTTGATTAAAGCCTCTACTCTTTCTTCTATACTTGCCAAATCTTCCTCCTTTATTAGGAGCTTGGGACATGGGGACGTAAATAATGTCCCTATCTCCAAATTATTTAATTTGTTTATTTATGCTTAATTGGATTATAGGGACATTATCTACGTCCCCATGTCCCATGTCCCAATCATTTCCCAAAAATCAAGAGTGGGATTTGTTCCCACTCTTGCTGTATTTTATGTTTCTTGTACTATTATACCCATTTTTTGGTATAAATGCAAGCCTTTTTTCATATTTTTTAAACTTTTTCTAATATTTCCACTGTTTCTTCTGTTTCTCCAACATCACCAATCTTAATATCTCTAACATGATTGATTTTTTCCCAAGTTGTTTCTCTTTTAAATAAACATTTAAAATTAATTACTAACCAAGACCCCATAAATAATGGATAACATACTAATCCTTTTAACATTGGCTTAATTGGTCGTCTATCTAATAACATAACAATTACTGCTGTTCCAATTGGTAGTAAAAAGGTTGGTACTAAATATCTTAATATATTAATCATTAATTCTAGTTCTGTCATTCCATTTCCTGCATACATTAAAAAATTAGTTCCTAATAATACTAATGTAATAATAAACATTGGTATACTACCTACAATATATAATAATCCATCAAAATTCATCATCGTTTTATTTTCTTGTGCTGCTACTGCTAATTGTTTGGTATATTCCTTAATACATTGCATATGTCCTACTGTCCATCTGCTTCTTTGTGACCAACTTTGTTTAAATCCTACTGGTTGCTCATCATAAACGACAGCATCCGTTGCCCAACCTAATCTTTTTCCTTTGATAATTCTTTTTAAAGAAAATTCAATGTCTTCTGTTAAAGTAACTGTTTTTAATCCGCCCTCTGGCTTGATAACATCGAATCTTACCATAAATCCTGTACCATTTAACAATGGTGATAAACCTAAATTATATCTTGCTAAATGATAAAATCTGTGCATGGTCCAATAAAAGATAGCATATCCTGCTGTTATCCAACTATCAGTAGGATTTTTAATGTCTCTATAACCTTGTACAACATCTTCTCCTTGACATAATTTTTTATTCATATTCTTAATAAAATCTGGGTCTACAATGTTATCTGCATCAAATACAAAAAACGCATCATAAGGGGCATTTTCTTCTATTTTTTGTTGTAAAAACCAATCTAAAGCATGCCCTTTTGTTTTTTTGCTTGCATGATATCTTTCATATACAATAGCTCCTGCTTCTCTAGCTACTTGTGCTGTGTTATCTGTACAATTATCTGCAATCACATAAATATCGTATAATTCTTTGTTATAATTTTGCTTTTTTAAGCTTTCTACTAGATTCCCTACGACTGTTTCTTCATTATGTGCTGGTATAATTGCCATAAATCTATGGTCTTTGTTTATTTTTAGCGGTTTATCTTTTATTTTTACTAAAGAACATAAACTTACCATGATTTGGTATAACCAAAATATCGTTATGGTCCATACAAGCGCTTCTCTTAGTATATATAAATAATCCATTTTTTTACCTCTCTTTTTAATATTATTTTTATAATAATATTATGCTACATCTACTATTATACTATTATAGTTAAAATTATGCAATGTTTTTTGAAAAATTTAATCTTTTTTTAATAACTATACAAAGCTATAAATTTTTACCAGCAAAGGATTCTATGTTTTTATGATATAACAAATCTGTTATGTAGTTACATCTAATTTTAAACAAATTCTTCCCACACTAAATTAGCTACATCCATTCCTTTATTAGTCAATCGAATCCAATCGCCATCCACTACTAGCAAATCTTGCTTTACCAATTTTTCTATCTCTTCTCGAAACAAAAAAATGGGATTTTCCACAAACTTTTCTTTAAATTTTTGAATACTCACTCCTTCTATTTTTCGTAATCCTAATAACATATACTCTTTTTTCTGTTCTTCTAGAGTTTGCTTTTCTTGAATGGTTTTATCCCTAAAACTCCAAACTCCCGCTTCGGTAAAAGCAGAATTAGAATAGCGAATGCCATTTAGATAAGAATGAGCTGTGGCTCCTAATCCGATATATTCCTTTTGTTCCCAACAATTCCAGTTATGTTTAGATTCTTTCCCTTTTTTAGCAAAATTAGATATTTCATAATGCTTGTATCCATTTAATTCTAATGTATTTTTCACATACCAGTACATCTGTCTTTCTAGCTTTTCCTCTGGCAATTGTAATTCTCCTGTCGTAATCATTTTTTCCATTTTGGTATTCTCTTCTACAATTAGCGAATACACACTCACATGACTCGGATTCAATTTCTGGATTTCTTCTAATGTTTTCTTAATATCTTGAATGGTTTGATTCGGTAATCCTATCATAAGGTCTATGTTAACATTTTCAAAACCTATTTCTTTTACGAATTGATAAGCTTCTAGAAATTCTGCATAACTATGAATTCTTCCTATCTGTTTTAGCAGGATATCATTGGTGCTTTGCAAACCAATACTAATTCGATTGATACCTGATTTCTTGTATGGTTCTAATTTTTCTCTAGTAACCGTTCCTGGATTGATTTCTATCGTAATTTCTATGTCCTCAAATTTGGTTTCGTTGTTTTTTAATTTTGTTTTTAGCTTTTCTAATAATTGTCCAATATATTTTTCATGAATAAAAGAAGGCGTTCCTCCCCCTATATAAATGGTTGTAACATCATAATTAGTGATATCATACTGTTCCATTTCTTCGCTTACTTCTTGTATGTAGTTCTCCACTTGACCACATTGGTCTGTATAAGATACAAAGTCACAATAATAACATTTACTTTTACAAAATGGAATATGGATATAAATCCCTAACTCTTTATTTTTCATCTGCTATCTCCATAATTTTTTTTAATCGATAATTCACTCCTGATTTGCCGATTGGTTCTTTTAATAATTTTCCTAATTCAATTAATGGCATATCTGGATTTTCTAATCGTAACCTGGCAATCTCTTTTAAATTTTCCTCTAATTTTTGAAATTTTCCTGTTTCTTGTAGTTTTTTGATAGCCGCAATTTGTTGAATGGAAGCATTGATGGTTTTATTTAAATTGGCTGTTTCACAATTCACCAATCGATTGACTTTCCCTCTCATTTCTTTTTGGATTCGAATATCTTCAAATTGCATAACGGCTTTACCTGCTCCTATTAGGGCTAAAAATTTTGAAATTTCTTCGCCTTCTTTGATATAAATAGATAATTGAAAAGTTTTTACACAGATTCCCAATGTTTGCAATATGTTTACTAATTTATCTCGGTTTTGCTGATTGCTTACATTGATTTCTAAATGATATTCCTTTTCTGGATTATTAACCGAACCTGACCCCATGAAAGCCCCTCTCACAATTGCCTTCCCATTTTCTTCTTTCCCATTCGTTTCAGATGTTAAATAGATTTCTTTATTTTGTATGAGAACCATGTCTATGTCTTTTCTTTTAACGGTAATGACAAATATTTTTCCGTGATATGTCTATTTTATGGTTAATCTCTAAATTGGATAAGAGCTTAGAAAAGCGATTAATGTTATAATCACTTTCTGTTGAAAACTTAATTTCTCTCTGATTGACTACATTGGTATTTCCAGATATTAAATATCCTATTAATTCATTTTTTACCAATTCGTTGTTGGATAAGTTACTATTTTTATTTAATTCTTGCTTAATATCAGAAGAAAATGACATCTTACCTCTCCTCTTTTCTTTTACTTGCTATTATTTAGTTTATAATATTTTTTATGAAATAACAAATCGTGGGGACCAACAAATTATAGTTTTGTCACAACTACTCTATCCTTCCCATACAAATCCTTTTTACAATAAGGATTCGTATACTTTTCCTCTTTTTTTATCAAATCCATTACGACCTCTTTTTGATCATAACCAATTTCTAAGCACAAATAACCACCATATTTTAAGAAATCATCTGCTTGATGAATGATTTTACGATAAAAATCCAAACCATCCCAACCTCCATCCAATGCCATAAGTGGCTCATTTTGCACTTCTTTGGCTAATGTTTTCACAATTTCTTTTTTAATATAAGGTGGATTGGACACAATCATATCGTACTTTTCTTTTGGTAATTCCTCAAATAAATTAGAAGAAAGAAAAGCAATTTGCTTATCCACCTTGTTATTTCTAGCATTTTTTTCCGCTATTGCTAAAGCCTCTTCACTTATGTCAGTTGCTGTAATTTGACTATTTTCTATGTAGTTAGCAAGTGATATTGCTATGGCTCCGCTTCCTGTACATAAATCTAATATTTTTTTTGCCTTGATTTTTTTCGCAATTTTTATAACCTCTTCTACTAAGATTTCTGTATCTGGTCGTGGTATTAGTACATTTTCATTGACATAGAAATTCATTTTCATGAATTCCTGCTGGTGTGTAATATGTTGCAAAGGAATTCCTTTGCTTAATTTTTCAATTGCCTTAAAATACTTTTCTTTTTGCTCTTGTGTTAATTTATTTTCGTCATATACCATTAGGTATTGTCTGTTTTGCTTTAAGACATATTGCATGAGTAACCTAGCTTTTAATTTTGGACTGTCAATATTTTTGGTTTTTAGTTGTATATTAGCTTTTCCCATTGCTTCTTGGATGGTCATATTCATACCTTCTTTCTAGTATGATTATACCATACCCCTTTTTGATTGACAACGAATTTATTTTTAAGTTTGGTTTTTTGACAAGATTCTCCAAAATGACATTTTACAAAAAATAGGAAACAACCTATAATACTTTTTCAAGTATCTCAGGTTGTTTCTACGATATACACAATTTAAAGTTTTTCTATATAACCCTTTAAAATCCAGAATGATAGGACAAATTCGATAAAATCACATATACCGAATAATAAACCAATGCAACTGATTTCCATTACCAAACCTATTGCAGTAGCAACCACTCCTACAAATGATAATAATAACGTAAATATGATTGTCGATAACCGAATATCAGAAAAATTCTTATGAAACAATTTCCACAATCTTATCGTTAATCCAATCATTACCATCACCTGGACAATCAAAACTGTTGCTTGTACATTAAATTGTACTATCAATTTTTATTCCTCCTTTTTATATTTTAAACTGATACTTTACTTAAAATCAGTTTAAAGGAATATTGCACATACGCTTTTAGCTTTATAGCATTTATATTATACTCTAATTTTTATGCATTTGCAATGGATATTTCTCAATAATAGTGTAAAATGGTTTCGGAATGGAAAAAAAGATAAAGAATCCGTTTATAGGAAAAGTCGATATCTTGTTAATAAATCTATTTCAACGTCACAAGCTCAATCTGTACATGATACATCATCTTTAATTAACGATTTATCTTATTTTGAATCTAATTCTATTGTTAAAAATATCCCTAGACAATCTGTATACAATTGGATTAGAAATTGGTATGTTCCTAATATTGTTCCCAAATCTGTTTAAGTTCTCATCTGTACAATTTCTTAGCTTATTTCTGTATTTTTGCCTTAAATTAGTAACATCTTCTTGTTTCATTTCTGGAGATAGTGGCTGATAGTTCTCTCGTTCTGGTAATAGTCCCAATAAATGAAATAGTAATAAAAATAACACATCAATTCCGTTCATTTTACTATTGAAAACTAAAAAAGTAATATTTTTAATAATCACCCTATG
The DNA here is from genome assembly GCA_948470605.1 of uncultured Clostridium sp. GTDB lineage: Bacteria > Bacillota > Clostridia > TANB77 > CAG-508 > CAG-269. The sequence goes on from CAOKPI010000004.1 coordinate 35,450, forward strand.
TGGTTCAATATATGTAAGATTAGTTTTTTCTAATTTTCTAATGCTACCATTGATAAATGTAGGAATAACTTTAGAAAACTCACATATAAATTCAAGTCGCTGTTTTAGATATTCCTCAAATTCTAGTTCTTGCTTAATTATCTTCAATTCAAACACCACCCTTACCTTTTGGATGGTAATTTTGCAATAAAAAATACCATCCTTTTCAGAATGATATTTGTATCTATCTGTTCTATTAATTCGAACAGATACGTCTTGGTGCCTAAGCGGTGGTTATTTGCGAAAAAATATACTCCCACTTTTGAACTGCTTCCGATTATCGACTGTATATAAATTTTAGCATATAATTTATAAAATGTATACTCCTTAACTAAAAATTTTTAAAGAAAATCAGGGACAATGTCCCTGACTTTCTAAATTCCTTGCTTTTGCCATCTCAGTGTTCTTACTTCAGAACATATTCTGATTAGCTCATCTTTCTGGGCTTTAAAAGTATCATCTACAATTGCAATCCAGCCAAGCTTATCATAGTATTCCAATGCTTCGTTAACTAGTTTCTCAAACTCTATGCTAGCTTCGTTAGTATTAGCAAATTTCAGTTTATACTTGCCATATGATACCTCAATTTCTCCTTTTTTTGAGAAATCCATTTTTAGTATCTCTTTAAAAAGACCATATAGCTTAATTACTGCATCTGCTCTTACCATAAACCGCCACATTGGTACTGCTATCTTAATGATTATAAGAGTAATCAAAAAGATAATTAAAATGATAAAACTCGCAAAGAACTGTTGTAACATAAAATAACCTCCTCAAATGTTGATACAAATTTACTATTAGTTACATAACTATATTATACATCATTTTACATAAATTTGCAAATCTTTAAAAGACTTTATTTTTCAATGATTTATAAATATTGTATAACACTTCAAAAACAAAAATATTTTGTTCTTTTTCAGTTAGTTCCATTACTTGTGCTGAAGTCATAAGTAAATGCTTATAGTTGAGCAAATTCAAGAATTTTGTCTTATTATAACTTTCATCAACTGCACATAATAATTTCCTTAAAATTTCTAAAACTTTATCATTTTTCACTTTTACATGATAACTTTCAAGCATATCTATACTTAATCTTAATTTATCTGCAAAGTCTAATGTTTCAAAATACTTTACTAAATTTACTACTTTTTCATTATTACATTTTAATATCATAATTTTTTACCTCCGTTTTATAATTCATAATTTCTTTTTTTGGTGTTTTTATTATCTATAAAATCAATATCTTCTTGTCTTAAAATATTATCTATTTTAAGTTCTTCATATACTTTTTTATAGGTTTCACTTTTAGAATGTCTTACCTTATTTTTTATAAAATTCATTAGTTTGTTCCATAAATATTTGAATGGCTTTAATACATTTATTTCTTTTTGTTGTTTCGAAATAGTATTTTTTGCTATATCTAAATCTCCTGTTAAATCTCTTATTTCTTCATCTTTCTGTCTAATGGTAGATTTTAATTCTCTCACTTCGTTATGATGTTCTTTTAAATCTTTTTCGTATTCTTTAATAATAATATCTAAATCATTTACTTTTTTCATTGATTTTGTAGTATCTTCTACATTTGAAATATAATCTTTTATAGTTGTTACTTGTTCTTGTGAGATAGTATAATTCTTTTTGTTTACTAGATTAGGCTTTAAATTAGATACTATTTCTTTAATATTATTGCCATTTTCATTTACTAAATCTGTCTTTTTATTTGCTTGTTCTAATAGTTTCTTATTCTTTTCATATTGCTTTTTTACTTTATTATAGTTCTGCATTTGACTAACTGGAATATCTTGATTTCTACCTTTTTCTTTTGTTTTGAGCTGATAATCTTGTTCATATACTTTGTTAAATGATTTTATACAGCAATTTCTCATTTTGTCTTGTATTCTAGTAAGTGATTCTTTTGTAAATATTTGTGATTTTGCTACTTGTTTTTTCATTCCATTTTTGTATCCGTTCTTTTATTGGAATGCCAATTATATGAAGATGGGGACTTGTTTCATCAAAGTGAATTACTGCATTAGCTATTTTAAATTGCGGGACGGCTGTTACAAAATCTTGTAGCTGTTCTTTATAAACTTGTACCATTTTATAGCAATATTCTTGTGTTTTATCTTGCCAAAAATTCATATCTCCAAGTTCAATTATTAGTTCACAACATAAATCTCTATTAGAATTTTTTGATATATGCTCAAAGTAATTTTGTATTTTTCTATCTTCTCTTGTTTGCTTATTGTTGTATTCAATTCTTGCATTTTCAAACTCTTGTAAATATAAATTTTGAACATCATTTATTAAATTATTTGTTCCATAAATTACAGATATTAGTTCTGTTTTATTATCATATTTTCTTAAATTATGGTTATTTGCTTTTGATAATTGTGTTACATTTTGAATAGAATTATTACTAAAAGAAGTTGTATTGGATTGATTATTTTTTGCAATTTCTTTTGCTTTTTTAGTTTTATTTTTATCGTTTCCAAGATGTATAGAATAGGCTAACATCTCATTCATTTTTCATACTTCCTTGACAAGAGGATTTTGTCTTTCCAAATATCCTAACCCCCTATGGATTTTGACAAGTATGTCAAAATTCGGAGGCTCTGCGAGGCAATAAATTTTCTTCCACTGGAATAAAATTTATTCAAATTAACTATTGCCATTTTCATTTTTACTTTGTAAAAACAAAACGTGCCACGTTAATTTGTTTTAAGAAATGCCTACGCAGTTGTATAAGCAATAGCACCTATTCGTACATTTTCTTCTTGTGATGTTGGAAACGATTTCTCTTCTTTTACTGCTACCATTCTTATTAACTTTTCTTTTGCTGTATCAATCTCAAATTCTACTTCTTTATCTCCATAACTTTTATTCAAATCCATTTGTGCAACTTCATAAAATTCTATTTCAAATTCTTTATTTAATCTTTCTATATATTCATTTAATTGTTCTTGATTTATATTTACACCTGTTCTAATAAATGTTTCTTCTCCATTTACTTCTACTGGGGCATATACATCAAATATTCCATTATTAAAGAATTTTACCATTTGCTGAATATAACTACTTCTAAAATTGATTTTATCAATTTGTAAATACCCATTTTCATCTTTTATTAGTACAACTGATTCTATAAATTTTGAAATAAATTCTTGTTTTTCTTCTTTCGATTTTTTATTCCATTCTTCTTTTATAGTTTCATTTAAAGTGTTATCTCTAATTTGCTTTTCTCTTTCAATATCTCTGTCAGCCATTAGTTGCTGTGGAGAAAAGGTTATAGCATTTAAGTTTAAAGTGTCTAACTTTTTCTTTTCTAGTATGCTTAATTTTTCTTCTATAATTTTATAATCTTCGGAGAAATCTTCCATTTCTACAATACCACTTAAATATGCTTTTTTAATTCTTTCTTTTTGTTTTTCTAGCTGTTCAATTTCTTTGTCAATTTTTTCTGTACTTGTTTCTTTTTTATCTGCTAAAACTGGAAGAAAATATTTTTTTACTGACATATCATATTCTACTAAATCTAATATAAAATTCTCTAGACATTCTTCTATTAAATCTTCTCTATAATATAACTTACAATGTTCACAGTTATAATACATATATTTTTTCTTTTTACCTCCTGAGCCTTTGCATTTCATTATTCTATTACAGTTTGGACATCTTAGCTTTTGAAAGAATAAATAAACTCTATCTCTTGTATAGGCTCTTTGATTTTTCTCTTTTTGTATTTGTACTTCTTCCCACATAGCACGACTAATTATTGGCTCTACAACATTCATATAGATTATTGGCTCTTTGCCTTGTGCTTTTCCAATTTTCTTGTATTGTTCATAATCTCCCATATAAATACGATTTTCTATTATCTTTTGAATATGGGAATCTCTCCATTTTTTAGGAAATAGTATTTGTTCTTCCTTAAAGATATTGGCTATTTGTTGAAAACTTTTTCCCTCTAAATACATATTGAATACTCTTATTATAATATCTTTTGTAGTTTCATCAATTACAGTTTTCTTGCTACTGTCCTTTTTATATCCTAATGGAATAGTACCGTGGCAAATGCCCAGATTTTATAGCACCATTTAATCCAAACTTTGTCCTTTCACTTACTATTTCAATTTCTAATTGTGATAGAACTGTTAGCATACGCACGAAAAATCTTCCATTAGCCGAAGATGTATTTACATCATCTCTATCGCATACCAAGTAAGTATTGTGCTTTTCTAATACTGCAATCAGTTCTTCTAAATCACGAACTGAACGAGTAACTCTATCTAGCTTGTATGCTACAATATAGTTAATTTTGCCTTTCTTCATATCAGCTAACATCTCTTGAAATGCTGGTCTGTGTTCCATATCCTTTGCACTTATTCCAGCATCTTCATACACCTTAAATACTTCGTATTCTTTAAATTTACAAAGCTGTAATAGTTTTTCCTTTTGTTCGCCTAAACTAAATCCGTTCTCTGACTTGATCTTCTGTACTTACTCTAATATAAATTCCTGCTACTTTCTTTTCATCATTCATTATTAAATATCCTCCTTCCAAAATTGATGATAGAAAGGCACTATAAAAAGTGTCACATAGCAATTTGCAATTAGCATTTGACTATTGACACTTTTAGAATTTTACAATTTATTTATATTAACTTATTTTTAATATCACAAATAAATCAATATAGTATAATTTTTAAAAACTCTAAAATTATCAATGCCTTGCTATGTAATCTTTTAATTGAGATAACGGATACTTGTTTCTCAAATCATTCACATAAAAATAATCGTGTTCATTAAAGAATAAATAAAGATTATTTTTAATTACTAATCTATGGGGCTCTACATATGCTAAATTGCTATGTTCAATAACTCTTAATGAGCCTTGATAAATTTTAGGTTTTTCTTTTCCTTTTAATTTTAATTGGCACGCCCACTCAATTTTAGAATTTAATTCTTTACTAATATTGATTTGTTTCTTGATTATGTTTAACATAATATCACACCTTTCCGAAAATTTCAATACTTAGGCACGAAAAAAATCGACCTTTTACAGTCGATTTAATCGTTTTTTCGTCTGGTGCGACGATATTATCCTTTGGTGCCTTGACCTGGAATCGAACCAGGGACACAAGGATTTTCAGTCCTTTGCTCTACCAACTGAGCTATCAAGGCAAATAAAAAAAATGTATACAAATGAATTTCATTCATTTGTATATTTATACTGTAACAGCTAAAGCTTAACAGTATAAATAAAAATGGCGACCCGGAACGGGCTCGAACCGTCGACCTCTAGCGTGACAGGCTAGCGTTCTAACCAACTGAACTACCGGGCCATAAAAAGATGGTGGTCGCTATAGGGCTCGAACCTATGACCCCCTGCTTGTAAGGCAGATGCTCTCCCAGCTGAGCTAAGCGACCGTTTCGTCTTTCAACGAAATTTATTATACTAATTTTTTACATACTTGTCAAGCATTTTTTGAATTTTTTTATTTGTTTTTATGTTTTGTTACTTTTTCCCTTGTACCTCTAGCATTTTATACGATGTATTTCTTTCTGTCATTTCATTTTATTGTTTCTAATTTTCCCACATGTTGCTTAACTTTTCTCCTATTTCATAACCTTTTTTATAAAACTCTTCTAAACTCATATTCAAATAATGATTACGATAGCATAATTCCAATGTAACTGGTCCTTGATAATTACATTGTTTTAATTTCATAATCACAGATTCCCAATCTATTGTTCCTTCAAAAGGCAACAAATGTAAATCATCTGATTTATCATTGTCATGTAGATGTACGGCAAAAATTTTATCTTTGCATAATTCATAAGGGAACTCATCGTCAAACCACGCATGGCAATGTCCTGCATCGTAACATATTCCTACATTATCATTATGAATATTTCTTATAATATATTGCAACGTCCCTTTTGCTTTCAAATTTTCAAAGGCAACTTTTACGCCCAATTCTTCGGCATAATTGACAATCTTTTTAATTCTTTCTAATCCAATCTCATTATGTACTGGTGCTTCGTGTCCATTCGTTAAATGCATTACTACCATTATTATTCCATTTTGTTTACAATCTTTTATATCTTTTTTATATCTTTCTACTAATTGGTTTCCTTCTTCCCCTTTTTGCCATATTTCGTTTATGTTTTGATAACCTAAATGAGCAAAGATGATGTTAAGTTTCATTTTTTTGCATAAATCTACTTGTTCTTGTTGCGTATATTTCCAGTCTTCGTCATACCATTGAATGAAAACATTTTGATACCCCGCTTTTTTTATGGCTTCTATGGTTTGTATTGGAGTTACTTGTGTGTCTGAATTTTGTAGGCAAATGACTAGGTTTCTCATTTTTATCCCTTCTTATTCTTTATAAAATTTATTAACTCCTCTTTATTTTCTACTTCAACATATCCTTCATATTTTTTAACAAATTTCCCATCTCTAAAAAATAACAAGGCTGGTAATTCTTTTATTCCATACTTTTCTAGCAACTCCTGTCCTTCTACTTCTATCTTTCTATATCTTGTATCTTTATCAAAAGTATCTGCAATCTCTTTTATGGGTATACTTTTTAATAAACACATAATAGAGTCTTCATTATATAATTCTATTATCATTGGTCTTTTTGCTTGCATTTTTATTTCAATTTCATCTTTATTTCCCATCATTGCCACATCAATTGGCGTTGCACCATAACGGTCTACCAATAAATCATTGATACTTCTTGGGTCTTCTTCTATTTCTTTCTTTATTTTTTGATATTCTTCTACATTTTTTGCTACTTTAATAGCAGATACCATGCATGCTTTTTCACATTTACCACAAGATGTACATTTTTTATTATCAATTGTTAAACCTTCTTCTCCCCATGAAAAAACACCGGTTAGGACATATTGCCATCCCGTTACATGCTTTATCATTGTCACATATTTTAAAATTAATTAAAACTGCCATTATCTTTCCATCTCCTTTTTATTTATAATTACGTTTCCTTTTCGTAAATTCTTTAATTTACTTTGATTGATATTAAGAGTTACTCTTCCCTTAAATTCATTTTGTCTTTCTGTATAATTGACTTTTTCTTTTAAATATATTAGTTGATAGTGTTTTCCTTTCTTTTGTACTTTTATTTTTAAAGATGCTAATTTCTCTTCTGGTATAGGATTCCAAAAAAATGTTATAATTCTTTTATCTTTTTCTATAATATCTGCCATTTCTAAAAAAAAATCTATGCTTGTTTGTGAAAATAAGACACTTCTCCTTAATTGCTCTGGATTTTTTCTATAAGTTTTCATTAACTCATCACCTGGACAAGCTTCTGTCTCTTGTATATCAATAATTTTATCTTTCTTCATTTTTGGCTTATTTTCTCCTTCTTAACATCTTTACTATCTTTTCTAACGTATCTACAAATTGATTGATTTCCTCTTCCGTATTATATTTTCCTAAGCTAATTCTAATCGAAGAACTATCACTCAAGTCAGCACCCATAGCTGTTAAGACATGAGATGGCTCAATATTTTGTGAGTTACAAGCAGAACCAGTTCCAATATAGATACCCTGATTTTCTAAAAGTAACAATATTTCTTCTCCCTTTATCCCTTTAAATGCAATATTTGTAGTATTGGGAAGTCTATGTTCTAGGTCTCCATAGATATAGCACTCTTCTATTCTCTCTTTGATTTTCATTTCCATGCAATCTCTCAAATGTTTCATCACTTCATTTGCCTTATTCTCATCATCAAGAATCATTTCAGCTGCTTTACCAATTCCAATAATATAAGGTACATTCTCTGTTCCCCCACGCCTATCATTTTCTTGATGGCCAAATATTAAGGGATTAAATTTTATTCCACTCTTTACATATAAAACACCGATTCCCTTTGGGGCATGAATTTTATGACCTGATAAGGATAATGTATCAATGTTCATCTCTTTCACATCTATTTTTACTTTTCCTATTGCTTGAACGGCATCACAATGAAATAAAATGTTATTTTCTCTGGCTAATTTTCCTATTTCTTTAACCGGATAAATATTTCCTATTTCATTGTTAGCCATCATAATAGCAATTAGACAAGTATCTTTTTGAATCGCATTTTTTAATTCTTCTAAATCAATTCTTCCTTTTTCATCTACTGATAAATAGGTAATGTTATACCCTTTTGTTTCAAGATATTTCATAGTTTCCATGATAGAAGCATGTTCTATCTTTGTAGTAATAATATGTTTTTTATTTTCATGTTGGTTGACCGCATTCATGATAGCCGTTACATTACTTTCACTGGCACAACTGGTAAATATGATTTCTTCCTCTCTTGCATTTAGTAATTGTGCCACATTTTGGCGTGCTTGTGTTATTTTTTCTTTTATTTCTTTGCTAAAAGAATAGATACTGCTAGGATTTCCATAGCTTTCCTTCAGATAGGGAAGCATTTCTTCTAATACTTTATCATCACATTTTGTGGTAGCATTGTTGTCTAAATAAATTTTTGAGTTCATAGCTTTCACCTCTATTTTTTATTTTTTCAAAAGCCTATATTTGGCTGTCGTTAGCTCCATAATATAAGAATCTCAATATCATATGGCCTCTTCTTTCTTTTTTCTATCATGTCTAAATAAACCAATCGTAGCTGAACTTAGTATGATAAATTCCATTAGACATCCTGCATAAGCTCCCACAAATATATCGTAGACAATCCACACGATACATATCAAAATTTCTGCTACTCTCATCCATTTCGTATTATCTTGCCAAGATGCCACTGTCCATGTAATCATTGCTACCATTGGTAACAAACTACTTACATTTTCCCAAGTATAAACCCCAGCACCTATCAATAAAGAAATAAAAATAACCAGTACATATAAAAAATATATCATTCATCCTTTTTCTCTACTCTCCTCTTTATTCAAATCTCTACTGATTTTTATAATACCAATTAATGCTACTGTAATAAACAACAATAAAATCTTCAACCAAGACATATTTTGTGTGATTCCTACTAGCCACAATACGAAAAAGCCAAGTACACGTGCGATGTTAAGATACACCTCTCTAACGATAAAATATTCTGTATTAAATTTGTCTTTGTAAACCCCTTCACTGGAATAATTGAACAATCTTGTTTCTGTAATATTAAGCAATATATTTACAAAAATATAATAAACTATATTATAAAAAATAATGGTATATAACTGAATGGAAACCATAATACAAGCAAAACTAACTAGAATACATAGAAAAGATACCTTTAAAATTTTGTTTTCCCTGCTCTCTTTATAATATTTAGCAAACCAAAACATACTAATCACTGTTAAAATAGCAAAAATGGATGTCCATGTTCCTAATTCTAAATCATTTTTTAATTCATAGATAATCAGTAAGGAAACTACTAATTCCATCACTCCATATATAGTAATCCCTTTTAAGAACTCAATATGATATAGTTTTTTTATTTTGTCATCTTTTTTCACTCTGCTCATAAATTGCTTTAAACAAAGTCGTTCTTCTTGTATATTTTTATTTTGTATGAATAAGCTTAATGCAAATCGTAATAAAGAAAAAATCAAAATTAGAATTGCCGCCATATCATAAGAATTGAATGTGATATAAGCTCCTAAAAATGTTGGTATGATAATTCCTATCATTTGTTCTGCTGCTTTTTTATAACCTTGATATTTGCTTCTTTCTTTGCTCTCTACTTGCTCGGACTCAATCATATTAAATGGAAATCCCGTTGTTGCTGTTGTAATGCCATTGACGATACCAATCAAACAAACATAGTCTACAATTTTCTCTTTTAATAAAATGATTAAAAATATATTAAATGCCTTAATGGCTATTCCTAACCTATATAATTTTATTTTGTCTTTTCTTTTTATGTAATCACTAACGATAAATGCTCCTATGGTAGCTACGATATAAGTAACAATATGATAAATCGCTAGATATACCATATTTTGTTCTGATATTTTATAAAAATAGGATGCTAAAAAGGTCGTTAAAAATATGTCTATTACTTTTCCAATTGCTTTATCACATACTAAGATTTTGGCTGGTTTTGATATACTATTTTTGGACATTGTATTTTCCTTCTTTTATGATATTGATTTAATTTTATCATAATGTTACCATAAAAGTAAACCGGTTCATGACATTTTATTTAACTTTTATGGCTATACTAATGCCAAAAGAAAAGGAATAAAATAGAAAAGTTAATCTGTCAAGCTATTTCTAATAGCAAATTTAATGAAATATTTCAGGCACCTCTCAAAACAAGTTTGAGATTCTCCTAAAATATTTCATAACATTTGCTAATTACGAAATACTTTCCATCATAACTCTTCTATTTTATTCCTTTTCTTTTGGCATTATATCTATAACTTTTCTATAAAATAATCAAATAATCGCTTGCTATACATATCTTCTAAAAGCGACTCTGGATGCCATTGAATGCCAAGAAAAAATTTCTTGTTTTTATCTTCTACCGCTTCTAATATGTTATCCTCGCTATAAGCTACACAATCTAAATTAGTAAATGGAATTTGCCTCATATGTCTACTATTCACTTTTATTTTTTCTTCCCCTATGATTTGATATAATAGACTGTTTCTTTTTATGATAATATCGTGAACATATTCTTCCTCACTGCAATGGTTTCCGCTTTCAATTTCTGTTCTTACTTTTCCATTAAATAATTTTCCTATGGTTTGCATTCCTAGACAAATTCCTAATGTAGGTTTGTCAATTTCATATAAATATTTTATGATTTTATAATCTATTTCATGTATCTTTGAACCACCAGGAGCTATAATGCCATCACAAAAATCTAGGGTGTCTTTTACCCTTTCCCATTCGCCTTTATTTTCAAATAAAATGGGGATTGTGATAACGTTTACATCATACCTTGTCAAGTATTGAATGAGTTCCCTTTTGCAACCATATAGTTCTATTTCTTTGTAGTCTGCTATGTATTCTCTTGCGATAATTCCAATTGTTTTTTTCATTCCATTCCTTCCTTTATTTTTTTATTCAATTCCTTTTCAGTGTATTGTATTCCTCTCAATATTTCCTTAACCCCTACTATACCACAAGACCTAATATTTTACAATAATCAATTATTTATTATTTTACTAATTGTAAATAAAAGTTTTGTTTTTTGTTGAAAGCTATTGATTTTTTCTATAATTTTGTAATAATAAATTATATGGAAAGGATGTTTGGTTGGTGCAAGAATTATTAAATATTTTAAACAATGCTAAAAAAGCCTTGATTGCTATTATAAAATACATAAATCTTAAGATTTTTCTAATAAAAGAAATACTCCTAAAGATTATGTTAAATGAATTAATAAGAAAACAAAAATTATAATGAATTCTTCAGAATTTATCCAAAAATTAAAAGAATTCATTGTTGGTGGTGATGTTGTTTGGGTTGAATTTGGATTTAATATAGGTGAAGAAAATTCTCGCATAAAATCCTTGATTTTACATAAAAATATAGTATCATTTTTAATTAATAGGATATCTATTGAATTAAATAACTGAGAAGGCTTATTTCGGTAAGCAGTTATGATTTAGAATGTAGCTCATATAAAAAATATATGAGCTACAGTTTTTATTGTTTATATAACTTTATAAATAACATACAATCTCTTCAAAAGTATCATAGCCATTTTCACTATTAATATGTCCAGCCTTTGGCATAAAGACTTGTTCTGTTGCAACTGTATCCGCAAAATCTTTTTCCGCTTCCTGTTTTACATATGGGTCATTATCGGAATAGAAACATATAATTTCATCAGCATATTGTTTTACTTCTTGCAAATTATCAAAATACATTGATTGATTAACCTTATCATATTCCTCATTAATTCCAAAATAATTGTTAAATCCACATACAAAGATTAATTTTTTAACTTTCACTTTATTTTCAGTCAAAAATTTTGATACAAATACTGGTGCGATACTATGTGCAATAATCGTAGTATTCTCATTGATTAATCCTATCTCTAAATAATTTTTTAATAACTTACTCCAATTTTCGTAATTTTGATACCCTACTCCTATCGGAAAATCTGGTACATATACTTGTTTTCCTTCTGCTTCAATAAAATCGTGTAGCCACCCTATCCAATTTGAGTAGGGGCTACTAAAACTGCCATGTATGATAAAATAATTATTCATACTATTTCCTCCTTATTATTCAATCTCAATACTTTCGTCATTTTCCAATATTTCGTATTCTACTTCATTTTTTTCAAACATTTCTTTTAGAAAGTCATAGTTTACAGGATAAGCTGGACTATCTGTATGTAGTGGTATGACTAGTTTAGCATTTGTTGCTTTTGCTAATAAAGATGCTTCAAAAGCCCCCATTACAACTCCATAATCTGATACAGGAACACATAAAATATCATATTTGTATTCATTTTCAAAACAAATAGTATCACTTGTTATATAAATTCTTGTATCTTTATCATCTATGATATAACCAATATTTTCGTTTACCTTTCCTCCTGATTGTTTCATTGGTGGTATATAGCCATGTTCTGCATGTACTACTTCTATTGTTATCTCATTATCTAAATTTATCCTATCATTTTCTTTAACAATATGGATAGCTAAGGTTGGATACGTCTTCTTAACTTCATTACTAGAATATATTTCTATGCTGTCGTCTATTTTCTCTAATATTTCTGTATAACAGTGGTCAGGGTGTTTATGTGTTATTAATATGATGTCTACGTTATTCCAAATTTCAAAGTATTCTTCTTTATATTTTAGATTACCTGGGTCTATTAATATTTTCTTTCCTTTTGTTTCAATTAATAAACATGATTGTGGGAATTTTGTAATTTTCATAATTTTACTCTCCTAACTATAAATAATTCTTATGTTTATAATATCATATATACTTAAAAATTCAAGTTTTTTACTAATATTTTTTGTATATTTGTTTTATTTTCCCCAAAAAAAATAGTAGTTATTTCTTTCATAACTACTTTGACCATTATATTCTTTTACTTTTTCTCATCTCCATCCAATATAAACTTTTGAATTGCTTTTGCCACACCACTATCATTATTACTTGTCGTTACAAAATCTGCTTTTTCTTTTAAATATGGTTCTGCATTTGCCATTGCTATTTTCAATCCTGCACATTCAAACATAGATATGTCATTACCTCCATCACCCATTACTATTATTTCTTCTTGTCTTAGTCCTAGTTTATCCGCCAAAATCTGTATGGCATTCTTTTTGCTACAACCTTTTTTCATAATATCGATATATTTTGATTCAAATGTGCCTCCTTCTGTCTTGCATAAATAATGACAAATAACGGATGATTCTATTTCTTTTAATGTATTTATCTTTTTAATAATGTTCTCTAATGCTGAAACGTTTCCCCCTATTAAACATAACAATTTTGTAAGATTTGAATTGTTTACTACGTTTTCTATATTATCTATTTTCGTTTGCTTGTTACCTAGATTATTATCTGAATTCTCTAATCTTTTACTGTCTTCTGCCTCTATTATCACCTGTTCATCTGTATACAACATCATGTAATCTGCATTTTCTTGTAAAAAAATATTTCTAAGATTTAATACCTCTTCATTTGTAAAAGTAACTTTATGAATATATTGGTTTGCTTTACTATCCTTTATAATGGCGCCATTGCATGCAATGATATAGTTGGCAAAACAGTTACCATATAAATCACATATTTCATTTACATATCCTAATGGTCTACCTGTTGCAATTACTGATAGAATTCCTTTTTCTTCATAAGCTCTTTTAATTAAATTTATATTTTCTTCACTAATTTTTTTATAGTCGTTTAGTAATGTTCCATCTAAGTCTAAAATTATCATTTTATACATATATTTCTTGTATGATATATTATCTCTATTTTATAGGATTTAATAGTATCCTTCAATAAATCTATAATTATCAAAATTCATTTTTAAATTGTAATGAATTTATAAATATTTAACTTGCACACATAATAACTTTGTACCTGTCCCAAACTCGCCACACGCCTAGCTCATTAACTTTTCTAGTACAATAATAAACATGGCATGAGACCAACCAAGACCTAAAACCCAATTTGGCTGCAAAGTATTATTATCTATTTGTTCACCAAGAAAGCCATGCTTTCCAGCGGTTTTGACAACAAAATCAAAAGTTTCTTTTGCTTTATTTTTTTCTCCTGATGCTAGGTAATATAATGACATCCATAGATTGGCAATTGGCCATGGATTGCCATTTCGATAATGGTCTCCTTCAAACCTTTGATAACCTCCTGTATAGGTTCTTAAAGATAGATTAATTCGTTCAATAGTATTTATGATTTTCTTTTCTTTTGGTTTGAATACTTGAAATGGGGTGACAGCTCCTATCATGCTAATGTCCATTTTTTGGTCTTCTGTATTTCTTAAATAAGTTTTCTTTTCTTCGTCATACATATTTTGATTAATATATTTTTTGATTTCTGTTTGTAATTTTTCTAGTTCTCTTTCGCTTTTTAGTATTTTTTCCTCCTTTAATCGATTGTTTTCAAAGTTAGATGTTTTATCTCCTAACACGCTATAAATTTTCATAATACATTCAAAAGCAGCATAAATACTAGCTAAAGAATATAAATGAATTCCCTCATTCATTTCCCATAAATCATAACTTACATGATATTTATGTCCAAGATGATTAACACCTGCTTCGATTTCTTGTTGAACTCTATCTTTATCATACTCATCTTTTCTTTCTATAATTAGCCAATCTTTCACATATCGTTTTAAGAAATCGATTGCCTTTTCGCACATTGACAAATTATCTTTTAAAAATTTCTCCGATTTTGTATATTGATAATGTTCATACACACCATAGACAACACTTGCGGTTTCATCTATTTGGTAACCCCAAGCTGGTGCCAATTTTCCATCTGTAAAAAATCTTTGCTCCCACATTCCATTTTTGCTTTGTGTCTTTTTGCAAAATACTTTATAAAATTTGTCGGTTTCTTTTTCCATTTTTAAGATATCCATCGCTTTTGTCATAAATACGGCATCTCTTGGCCAACAATAGGCATATCTTCCACATTGCGTGAAATTCTCATCCACTTCTGCTGAAGCAATGATTCCTCCCGTTTCTAGATTGGTTAAAAGAGGAAATAGCAAAATACTTCTTTTGTAAATATCTTGAATTTTTTCCTCATAACTATTTTCTGGTTCTTTTAGATTTAATCCATTATGTGTTTTGACGTATTTCCTCCAATATGCCTTTGTATTCGTATATTCTTTGTTGAAATCTATTTTTTTTATTCTTTCTATTTCTTTTTCAATTTCTGATAGATTCTTATTTTCCCCAATGGTAATACAAATTTCCAACGTCTTCTTTTCTTGTGGTCGAATCAATCCTAAATCATAGCAAATACTACTATCATTAGACATTCCAATGTAATCTTTGTCATAGATTTCTCCTCTTTTGATTGTATCTTTACTGCCATTAATTTGATGTTGAGAAACCTTCTGTCCCTTGGCAAAAGTTGAAAAAGTAAAATCATGGGCATATTGCATCATACCGCCATCTACCATCTTGCAACTCACATGATTGTTATAGTCTGATAATAATTCTGAATGAATATAAAAAGATGTATCCAAATCAATTTTGCCATCATTTAAAAACATGTATTTTTTCACTAATACATTTTCTTTTATCATGACATAATCTGTCTGAAGAATTTTTAGATTAAAATACGTATTTGTCACTTCTGTATTTAAAATATTGGTGTCTGCATCATAATATTGTTTATATACATTATTGATATCATCATGCAAATAAATCAAATCAGAACTATTGATTTTTACCCCTGTATGAAAGTAATCTATGTATTGCCTACTATCTTTGTTCGGAAAATAAATCCTTTGCATTTCTCCTTTTCCTGTAAAAGTTGCTAACATACTTTTATTTCCAATCATTGCTTCATTAAAATACTTGTTTTCCATGTTTTTCTCCTTTAGGTGGGACATGGGGACGTAGATAATGTCCCTAAATACTAAAAATTACTAAGTTACTGTATCCTATATTATTTAATTGGGACATTATCTACGTCCCCATGTCCCCCCATGTCCCTATCCTTCTATTACATTTATAATTTGTCTTTCTAATTCTTTCATTTTTTCATTAATTCTAAAGATGTCCTCATCTCTCAATTTATCGTCGTCCATATCTTGTCTAACATAGGCATCCATATCTTTGATTTCTTCTTTTAATTTTTCTAGTCTATCTATTACTTCATTTCTTATTGTTTTATTTACTTTTCTTTCTATTTTATGGGTCATTTCTATTTTGTTTTCTATGCCATTGATTTCATAGGTTTCTCCAAATTCAGTAATGGAAACGCCAATTCCGTGCTTCTGTTTCTATTTTTTGTGCCAATACGTTTTGGGCTTCTTCTTCTCCATGTACTAAAAAAATATGTTTTGGTTTGTTGATAAAAGAATAGATAAAGTCCATTAAACCTTTTTGGTCAGCATGACCTGAATATCCTTCGATGTATTCTATTCTAGCATTTACTGCTATTTCTTCTCCAAATATTTTTACTGTTTTGGCACCATTGACAATACTATGACCTAAGGTTCCTGGTGCTTGGTAGCCAACAAATAGTATGGTTGACTTCGGATTCCATAGATTGTGTTTTAAATGATGCTTGATTCTTCCGACATCACACATCCCACTTGCTGATATGATAATACTTGGTGTATCATCTTCATTTAAAGCTTTTGATTCGTCTGCTGTTTGGGTGAATTTTAGTCCTGGAAATTCCAGTGGATTATCTCCTTTCATAATTTCTTCTTGAATTTGGTCTTCAAATAGATTGGTGTTTTCTCTAAATACTTCTGTTGCTGATATAGCCAAAGGACTATCTACATAGACATTTGATTTCATTAAAGTTTTATATTTTCTTCTAAATTCCTGGTCATCTTTTATTTCTTTTAGTTTATTAATTTCATACAAGATTTCTTGTGTTCTTCCGAACAGCAAAAGATGGAATGACAACACTTCCCCCATTGTCTAATGTTTCGGATACAATGTCTAAGAAAAGTTCCGCTTTTTCGTCATTTCTTAAATGCAATCTGCTTCCATAGGTAGATTCCATGACTAAATAATCTGCATTTTCTATCATGGTTGGTGAATCTAATAATGGAATATCATTGTTTCCTAAATCTCCTGTAAATACTGTCTTAGTTTCTTTTCCTTCCTCTTTTGTCCATAATTCAATAATACTAGAACCTAACATATGTCCTGCATCATTAAATCTTACATGAATATCTGGTGTAATTTCTATGATTTCATCATATTGTACTGGTTCAAAAATTTCCAAACATCTTGCTGCTTCTTCTGCTGTATATAGAGGTGGTAACTCTCTTTCTCCTTTTCTTTTTCTTTTTTTGTTTTTCCATTCACATTCCATTTCTTGAATGTGGCCACTATCTGGTAACATCAAAGCACATAAATCACATGTTGCTTTATGGGCATAAATTTTGTTTTTGTAACCTTCGTTATATAATTTAGGAATTCTGCCTGAGTGGTCTATATGAGCATGTGTTAATAACATGAAATCGATTTCCATGGGCTTAAACTCGAATTTTTCAGCATTTTGTAGTTCCATTTCTGCCTTTCCTTGCCACATGCCACAATCTACTAAAAATTTCTTGCCACAAGCTTCTACTAAAAAGTTAGAGCCTGTAACCGTTTTAGTTGCTCCTAAAAATGTAATTTTCATTCCCTTATCATCCTTTCTTCCTATCAAGCTTGGTTTGGAAAATAATTGTTATTTGGCTATGCTGAGGCTGTTAAAGCTTTGCTTGTTACAGCGTCAATATGCGTTAGCTGGCGCATGAGTTTTCAATTTATGAGGCGTACGATGGTACGTTGATTAAATTGAAAATGAAATGCAACAACGCCAAATCGCAATTATTTTCCAAACCCTATCAATTAAAAATTTTAACCTTTTTATTCATTTTAAAAGACAAATCCTTTTTATTTAAATTACAAATCCCTTCTATTGCTATTTTCTCTTCAAAAGCACTATCGTCAAACAATTGAATATAATAGCCATCCTTTTCCTTCATCAATTTAATATACAAATCTTCTAAATTAATCACTCTTACATAAAAAATATTTTTTAAAATTTCATAATTAATTTGTTCTTCTTCGGAAAAACTGTCAATTAATTTTAACTCCTGTGCTTTTTTTATTAATAATCTTTGCACCTTTTGCATTTGCGTATTAATTTGTTCAATTTGCCCAATCGACTTTTTATCATTAAATGGTATTAAACAGTAATATCTAAACTCATAAATAAGTTTCATTAATTCTAATTTTGTATCTGCCTTTTTTATTTTTGTATGATAACATAGTAAAAATATCTTTTGTAATTTCAATATATCGATTGCAATTTCTTTTTCTATTTCTTTCTTGTTTAATAATTTTAAATATTTTTCTTTTTCTTCTAGTTCTTTTTTATAGTTTACAAATTTTTGTGGATTTAATAAGATATTCAATTTTTCTATTTTCTTTATTTTTTCTTCCCTTTCCTCTGCCATCATTTGGGATAAAATTCTAACACTAAAAATCTTTTCTTGTACTGGTAGGTATTGATTTCTTTTTTCATATTCTTTTTGTAGCATATTTCTATTATTTAGTGTTTCATCCATTTGTTTGATTTCTTTTGTTAATTTACGTTTTTCATTACTAACTTCTTGAATAAATTCTTGATTATCCTCTATCTTCGCTAACTTTGTTTCTATCTCTTTTTTTTCGTTTTGTAGTTCATTTTTTAATTTTTTATTATATCGAACAGCCAATAATACAGAAAGTTTATTCAAAATCTCTGTCAATTTTTTTTGTTGTTCTTCTCCATATTGTTTTCCTAATCTATTTTTAAACGATTCTAAATAATCTATCACATATTCACGATTTTTTATCCAATCCTCTAAAAATTCGTGTCCTACTAACATTCTAATATTTTGATAAACAATATTATGACAGATACTTTCAATTTCTTTTGGAATGGTTGTCCAAGAATAGCCATTAAAATCACGCATGGGCTCAACCGTATCAATATTATTTCCTACATTAAGTAAGTCAGATAAAGTCTTATGAAGGATAACATACTTTTCTTTTACAATACTTTCCTTTTTATCGATTTTAGAAATGCAATACAATAATTTTCTTTCAATTGGATAACATATGATTCTCTTTTTGGCTTTTTCTACTAGAAAAGTTTTATTGCCTAACATTTCTCTTTCTTTTGTATTTAATTTTACAATTTTTATATCATTGCAATTGTTTTGGATGCTATTTATAATCGTTTGCATAAACTCTTCTTTGCTTTGAATGTTCGGTTTTACCGTTTCATAATCCTGATAAGCTGTTTCAATTTTATACAAAATACTAAGAAGAATACTTTTTGTATTTTCATTAAAGTATTTTCTTTCTAAAACCTTTTCTAATTCATTATTATAATCTTTTTTCACAAGTTTATCTAAAAACTTATCGGTTTTCTTTTGCAAATTTTTTCTCCTTTCGGTTAATTGAGACAAGAGGGACAGGTCTCAAATGTCTCATATCTTTGTCATTTTTATCATTTTGTTATTTTTCTACATTTTTGTATTTGATTTTTGAGACAATTAAGACCTGTCCCTCTTGTCTCATCCTTCGGTTTGTTCTGCAGTCTCACTTGTTCCCATCTTTAATTCATTCCATTTTTCTAAAGACATGAGTACCTCTCTTGGTTTGCTACCCTGATAACCAGAGATAACACCTCTTTCCTCCATTTGGTCAATAATTCTTCCAGCTCTGGCATACCCCACTTTAAATCTCCTTTGAATAAAGGAGGTAGAAGCTTGTCCTGTTTCCACAACGGTTTGAATTGCCTCCATTAAAAATGGGTCAGTATCATCATCTTCTGTTGCTTCTTGTGCTAATTCTTTATCTGTTTTATTGCTATTTTCGATACTCTCTAAAATATCTTCACTATAAGTAGCAGTCCCATTTGACTTAACAAAATCTACGATTTTTTCCACTTCATCATCTGTCACAAATGCACCTTGCACTCTTGCTGGCTTTGGTGCTCCTGATGGGAAATAAAGCATATCGCCTTTTCCTAGCAATTTTTCAGCCCCTACACTATCTAGAATTGTTCTAGAGTCTACTTGAGAAGATACCGCAAAGGCAATTCTAGATGGCACATTGGCTTTAATCAATCCCGTAATAACATCAACAGATGGTCTTTGTGTCGCAATTACTAAATGCATGCCAGCTGCCCTTGCTTTTTGTGCCAATCGACAGATAGCATCTTCTACATCATTTTTAGCTACCATCATTAAGTCTGCTAACTCATCTACAATAATCACAATTTGTGGCAATTGTCCAACATTCTCGTCTTTTTCAATGGCTTTGTTATATCCTTTTAAATCTCTAACTCCTTTTTCAGCAAACAAATTGTATCGATTATCCATTTCTTGTACTGCCCATGCTAATGCTCCTGCTGCTTTTCTTGGGTCTGTTACCACTGGAATTAACAAATGAGGGATACCATTATACACAGATAATTCTACTACTTTAGGGTCTACCATAACAAATTTCACTTCACTTGGTTTGGCATGATAAATGATACTCGTAATAATCGTATTGATACATACACTCTTTCCTGAACCAGTGGAACCTGCAATTAGAACATGTGGCATCTTGGCAATATCTGCTAATTGCACATTTCCTGCTACATCTTTTCCTAAGGCAATGGCCAATTTAGATTCACAATCTCTAAAAGTATCGCTATCTAGAACTTCTCTTAAATGAACGGCTTCCCTTTCAGAATTTGGCACTTCAATTCCAACGGCTTGCTTTCCTGGTATGGGTGCTTCAATACGAATGGTTTCTGCTGCTAAATTAAGAGCAATATCATCTGCCAAATTGGCAATTTTACTAACTCGTACGCCTTCTGCTGGCTTTAATTCATATCGAGTAATCGCTGGTCCTACGGAAACATTTTCTACTTTTGCTGAAACATTAAAACTATGTAATGTCCTTTGTAATTTAGTTGCTGTATCGGTTAACGCTTTTGCTCCTCCTCGTAAGGCTTTTTTACTACCTTTACTCAAGATTTCTATTGGTGGATATTCATAATGTTCATCTTCTACTGTGATAGCATGCTCTAATTGCAAAACTGCTTTCGTCTTTTCCTCTTTCTGTTCTTCTACATCTTTGAATAAATTACTTTCAATCACATCTGGTTCCATTTCTGGAGCAGTATCATCTATATCTGGTACTTGCATTTTTCTTCTTTCTTGTTTAGCTTGTAACTTAGATTGTTTGGTTAATGGTTCTAAATCTTCTCCACTATGGTCATATTTTTTTAATCCAACCTTTTCTCCTATATTATCCATAAACGTACCACCATAGTTAATTTTGATTGGTTCGCTCATTTGCTCTTTTTCTTGCCTTTCTATTTCTTTTTGTGCTAATCTTTCTTCTTTCTCTCTTCTTCTACGTTGCGCTGGTGTTTCTCTTTCTTCCTTCTCTAGTTGTTTACGAAATCCCTCTCTTTCTGCCATTCTTTCCTCTTTTCGTTCCTCCGCTTTTTCTAGCAAGTTATTAATCCATTCCGATAAATTAATTTTAAAAGTAAACACAATTAATATAATAGCAATTCCTAAGCAAAGAATAATAGCTCCTATATTTCCTAGTAATTTCGTAAGAGGTACCGCACCGCAAGCGCCAATGGCTCCTCCTCCTTTACTTTGGGAGCCTAAAAGATACGCATCTTTTACAATTTCTGATAATTCTTTATTGATTTGTAATTCACTCGATGAAATTTGAAATACACTAAATAAGATGGATAAACTAACTAATAAGATACCATATTGTATTAACTTTGGATTCAGTTCTTCGCTTCCCTCTGAGGCTAATTTTATAGCAATAACAAATATTCCTATTGGTAATATATATTGTGCAATCCCTACCATTCCACCTAATATTTCATTTAATTTCACACCAATCATTCCAGATTTTGTATAGATTAAAACTGCTACAAGAATACTTAGTATAATCAAAGTAACCACTGTCATATCTGCTTTTGATGCTTTATTTTTTTTCTTTTTATATCGTCTCTTTTTTGCCAATTTTTACACCTTCCCTTTGGGACATGGGGACGTAGATAATGTCCCTATTTTGAGTATTCAGGGACATTATCTACGTCCCCATGTCCCCATCTCCTAAAAAGCCAGATACAAAAGTCATTGTTTCGTGACTTCTGACATCTGACTTTTGATTTTTCTTATTTTAATTCTTTTCTACTGTTTTGTATTGTTTTTATGGTATCTTCTAATGAAAGTTGCATTAGATTTAACGCTTCTGTCATATTACTTCCTAATTTCTCCAATGTGTCATTTAATACATCTTCTGTGTTGGCTAATAAACTATCTGCATATTCTTTGGTTCCTGCTGATATTTCTCTTGACATTTCATTAGCTGTTTCTATAATTTCTGTTTTTTGGTCATATGCTTTTCTCGTTATTTCATGCTCATCAATCATTGCTATAATTCTATTTTCTGCTTCTTTTACAATTCCATCTGCTTCCTTTTGAGCTTCTACTAAAATACGTTGTCTCTCTTCTTTTACCCATTTGGCTTGCTTTAATTCATCTGGGAGTTTAATTCGGATTTCTTTTATTAAATCTAACATTTGCTCTCTATCAACTAATCCCTTCGAAGAAAATGGTAGATTTCTACTCGTCTCTAATAATTCCTCCAACGTTTCTAATAATGTAAATATTTCCATGGTTTACCCCTTTCTTTTCTGGTTTAAGAAGATAAGATGTACTCTTCCATATTTCCTTTGATCCATGATTTCTATTTCTAATGTTTCTAATTGTTGCTTTATTCTTTTTTCTTGGTCTGTCTCAATCACAAGGATACTATCTTGATGGATTAAATCCTTTTCTAGTATCATTTTAACAGCCTCATAGGCAAAATCTGTTTGATAGGGTGGGTCAATAAATATAATATCTAGTTTTTCTTTTATTTTTGTTTTTAATAATTCTTCAAATGTTGCTTGATATAATTCTATTTGTTCTTTAGTATGTGTCTTTTCCATATTCTTTTCAATGATTCGTATTGCCTGTTTGGATTGGTCGCATAAAATAGCTTTTTTAGCTCCTCTACTGATTGCTTCTATTCCGACAAGCTCCACTTCCTGAAAATAAATCTAGAAAAATACTATCTAAAATTCTGTATTGAAGAATATTAAATAAGGATTCTCTTACTCTATCTAATGTGGGTCTCGTGTTTTCTCCTTCTAATGTGTATAATTTTGTTCCTTTTGCTTTTCCACCTATTATTCTCATACTTTACCTTTCTTTGATATTACTATTTTATTCTTTTTTTTTGTAATGTCAAGAGTATTCATAGAAATGTAACATACATTTAACAGTTCTGTAATATACATCCTAATTTGTAACATTTTTCTATTTAAAATACTAAAAGCAGGTAGGATAAAACAAAAACTCGTAAAATAAAAAAACTACCTATTTCCATAGACAGTTTTCTTTTGTACTTTTTATAGTTCCTCATTTTTATTAATCTCTTTTAATAATTCTAGTTGTGATATTAACAAAGATTCCATTTTTGCTTTATAGATATCAAATTGTTTTTTTACATCTTCTAATTCTTTCCTTTTGGCTACAATTTCATTATCCATGTCACTTGCTTTCTTTTGAGCTAAACCTTTTGCTTCCTTTATAATTTGGTCTGCTTGTTGTTGTGCTACACTTTTCACATCTTCTGCTGTGGATTGAGCCATTAATAAAGTACTTTGTAATGTTTCTTCTATTGTTCTATAATGTTCTAAATTTTGGGTTAATTCTTCTACTTTCGCTCTTAATTCTGTTGTTTCTTTATAATTTTTTGAATAGTCTTCTGTTAAATCATCCAAGAAATCATCCACTTCTTCTACACTATATCCATTCATCATTTGTTTTGAGAATTTTTTATTTTCTATATCTAACGGCGTTATCATTGTTTTCCTCCTTAAATAGACGGACTAATTTACTCCGTTATTTTTTAACCAAGAAACAGAAAGCTTGCTTTTCATTTCTTCTCTTGCCATTTCATTTGAAATTTCATAATTAGATGGTGCTACTAAAAAGATAGAATTTGATACTTTTTGAATGTATCCATCTAATGCGTAAACTCCACCACTAATAAAATCTACAATTCTTCTAGCAACATCTTTGTTAACATATTCCAAATTAACAATGACAGATTTCTTTTCTTTTAAAAAGCTACAAATTTCATCTGATTGTTCAAATGTTGTAGGTTGTGATATTACCATTTTAATTGCATTAGCATTTGCTTGTGGCATATTAACTACTTTATCTTTGTTTCTTCTTCCAAATATTTTTTTATCTTCTACTATTTCTTCCTCATCTTCATACTCATATACATCCTCTTCTTCGTATCCGTCATCTTCTACTGGATCCATTCCAAATAGATCAAATACTTTGTTCATTAATGCTCCTGACATAAAAAAACCCTCCTAAAATATTTCCTTTGTTTTATTTTCTTAAGTATCTACTTTTTTTTCAATATTGTCAATCTTTTTCACTAATGTTATTAAATTTTAATATTTTTGTAATATTTTTGTAATATTATTCCAAATAATTCAAATTTGGATTTAATAATATTTCATCATAAAGTGAAATCTTTTTATAAGCTACAATTTCCTCATTGGTAAACCCTAATTTCTTTAATTCATCTGTTGTATAAGACTCAACAATGGCATATTTTTCTCCCTGTTTTTTTATTTTTACTAGTATTTTATTCAAGTATCCTGCTCTATTTCTAACAACATAATTCAAATTATCTTCTTCCAGAATTGCTTGATTTGGCACTTTTAGTCCAGAATCATCCCACCAAATTAAATTAAAAGAAATTTTTCTATAATTAATTAGTTCTTCTATTTCCTTTTCTATTTTCAATATCATTACTATTTCTTTTTCGTCTTCTTCAATAAGATTCGTTATTTCTGCTGATATTTCCCTATTATTGGATAATCTAATTTTTACCTTTTGTCCAATTTCTGCATTCTTCGCTTCTTCTGAAGAAGATATGGTTACAATATAACAAGAAAAATTATCAATTATTTTTCCACTCTCTTCACTTGTTGCTACTATCTTTCCTGTTTTTAAATCTAAATTTTCTAAGTATTCTTTACTTAAAGAACTAAAATTGTCTGGTGTTAGTGTTTCCTCTAGCCCATCTACTTTATAAGATACAATGCCACTCATAGGTGCTTTTACATATTCTGCACCAGAATTCAATTGACTCTCATAGCCTTTTCTTTGCTCTATTAACTGATTCAAATAAGAACCTTTAGGGCTTAAATCTCCTGCTATTTGTGCCTTTTTGGTTACTAGATTACTAATTTCCTTTTTATATTCAACTAATTTGATACTATCTGTTATTTGGTTAATATCCGCTACTTTCTCATCAATCTGATTTTCTAGCAATTTCATATCAGAACTAAATAAACTGGTATCCTTTAGCATAACTTCTTGTATTTTATTGTCTAAATCCGCTATTTTTGTTTTTAATGCTTCTTCATTTGTACTATAATAGCGAAATATATTTTCATCTTTAGCCGCTCTTTCTCCTTCTGATTTTATTTGCATCATTCCATTTTTATAATTTTCACCTTTTACTACTTTTTCATTACGAATTACATACCCAATGTCTGTTTCCTCTTGGTATAATTTTCCCTCTTCAATCGTAAAAATATCAGTTGGTTGTTTCACTAGAAGATAGATAGCATAAGCTATGTAAAACAGAATGGCAATAAAGGCAAAATATAGCATAATTTTTTTCTTCTGCCAAGATGCTATGTTTTTTTTATTTTTTATCCTCTTACTCTTTTTCTCCTCCAAATTTAATCTCATTCCCTTCTTAAATTATCGGTTATGCAGTTGGGAGTTATTACATAAAAATAAATAGAATTTTTTAACTATTTAAATTTTTTATGATAATATCAATATTATCCTCCACATTTGCTTGACCATCCAACCACACGGTCTGCTTATTTTTACGAAACCAAGTCATTTGTCTTTTAGCATATCTTCTCGTCTCCCTTTTTATCTTTTCTATCATTTCTTCTTTGGTTATATGTCCCTCTAAAAATTCCACTACTTCTTTATAACCCAATCCTTGCATAGCAGTTGGAAAATACTTATGTTTTTTTAGAATTTCCTCTACTTCTTGTATTAAGCCTTCTTTTATCATATTATCAACTCTTTGATTAATTCTTTCATATAAAATTTGTCTATCCCATGCTAAAGCATAAACTTGATAATCATATTCTGGTGGATTTTTTCTGGATTCTATTTCCTGTTCTGTTTTTGTTTTCCCTGTTGCGTGATAAATTTCTAATATTCTAAGAATTCTTTTGGTATCGTTTTGACTAATCTTTTGAATCGCTAATGAATCAATTGCTTTTGCTTCTTCGTATATTTTTTCTAAACCTTCTATTTCTACTCTTTCCTCTAGTTGTTTTCGATATTCCAAATCAAATTCTAAATTGGGATATTCTATTTCATAAATCAAACTATCAATATAAAGACCTGTTCCTCCTACTATAATAGGAATTTTTCCTTTTGCTACTATTTCTTTGATTGCCTGTTTCGCATCCCTTTTATAATCTGCCACACTGTATCTTTCCTCTGGAGAAACAAAATCTAATAAATAGTGTTGGATTCCTTGCTTTTCTTCTTCGGTTGGCTTAGCTGTACCAATATCCATTTCTTGATAAATCTGCATAGAATCGCAAGAAATAATTTCTCCCTCCACTTTTTTAGCTAATTCAATAGATAGCTTGGTTTTTCCAGAAGCTGTTGGTCCACATATCACAATTACTTTTTCCATCTCGTCACTTCCTTATTGCATCGAATGATACACCTTTAAAATTCCCTCTTGTGTATCTCTCATATATCCTCTTTCAAAAATAAGACATATTACAAAAATAATAACTAGTATTCCTATCCTTTTTATGAATTGTTCTTGTTCTATTTCATTTTCTTCTATCTTAGCCAACATTTTTGCCATTTGTGGCATAACAATCATTCCATTGATACCTGAGAAAATGGCCACTAACATATTTTGTACACTATTTTGCATTTCTATATTTTGATAATTCATTCCTTGTTTCGTTGTCTGAAAAATAATCCATGTAATACCATATATTAAAATGATTCCTATCAAAATCATCACTACTTTTTTTGTTTTTTCGATGGAACCTAAGCTTTGCCATGTCCAAGCAATTAAAATAACATACACTAGGATGGCTGTTATTATAATAAAAGTCATTTATTACCCTCCTCTCACAAGGTCTCTTTTCCAATTGATATTTCTATTTTCTGGCAAACTTTCTCTCAATATCATATTGCGTCATTTTAATTACTGTTGGTCTACCATGTGGGCAAGTAAATGGATTTGGTAATACTAGCAACTTGTCCATTAAAGACTCTACCTCTCTTTCGTCTAATGCCATATTTGCTTTTACTGCCGCTTTACATGCTACCGTTGCTATAAATTTTTCTTCTTTTTCTTGTTTCGCTGTTCTTGCCACTGTATTAATTTCATCCAATGTTTCCAAAAATAATTCTTTGGTATCTAAATCAATACATACGGTTGGTGCTCCCATTAGCTTTATCGTGTTTTCTCCAAATTCCTCTAACATAAATCCAGCTTTCTCAAACATTGCCATATTTTCTTTGGCAATCTCCATTTCTTTATGTGTTAATGTGATAACATCTGGTAATAATAGCATTTGAGAATCTTTATTTTTCTCACTATAATAGTTTTTCTTTACTTTCTCATACATAATTCTTTCATGTGCTGCATGTTGGTCTAATAGATACATTTCTTTGTCAATTTCTAATATGATATAAGTATTGAAAACAATGCCAACAAATTTATAAGTTGGTTTTTGAAACTCCTCTATTTCTTCGAATACTGATATATTATCTTTTACAATATCAATCGCATTTGTTTTTTGTTCTTCTTTTTCTCGCTCTGTTTCCTCTTGAATTGGCTCTGTTCCAAACATTTTCGTGTACATTTCGTTAAAGTCATTGGAATCTACTTGTGAATGATTATCTAAGTCCTCCGTGTTTTGTTCCACTTCCTCCGCTTCTTTTGTATTTTCTATGGTTTCTTCCTTTTCTACCACCTCTTCTGCTAGTTGTATTTCATTAGATACCTCTTTTTCTATGTCTACTTTTTCCTCCTGCTTGTCTTCTTTGTTTTCTAGTTGATACGCTACCTCTGGTTCTTCCAGAGTTGTTTCTGCAACCTTTTTCTCTTGTAATTCTTTTTCCATTTTCTGTTTCATTTCTTTTAATTGTTCTAATACATCTGATGTATCGATTGGATTTCCTATTTTTGTTTCTTGTTTATCGTTTTCTATGATATGATTGGTTTTTATTTCACTTTCTTCTTGTGTATATTTTTCAATTTTTCTTTCGTTTTGTTTTCGAAATCCAAAAAGTCCATTATTTTGTTTTTCCTTTTTCGCTTCTCTTAAATTTTGTAACCTTTCCTCAAAAGTTGTTTCTCTAGGATTCGGATTAGCAACTAGCTCATTTTTTAGTAACGTATCTTTTATCCCATGATAAATAGATTGGAATACTTTGTTTTCTTCTTCAAAACGCACTTCCAATTTAGCTGGATGGACATTGACATCTACTTTAGATGGATTCATTTCCATATTTAATATCACAAATCCAAATTTTCCAATTGGTATTAACCCTTTATATGCCTGTTCTGTCGCTGCTGTTAAAGTTTTATCTTTGATATATCTTTTATTCACAAAAAATAATTGATTCGAACGGTTTGACCTTGCTATTTCTGGTTTTCCAATGACACCTGAAATTGTAATGTCTTCATATTGATAAGTCACTTCCATAATACCATTGGCAACATCTTTTCCATAAATACTATAGATAACACTTTTTAAATCACCATTTCCATTTGTTTGAATAATGGTTTTCCCTGCATTGATTAATTTAAGTGCTATCGTAGGATTCACTAAAGCTATTCTTGTAATAACATCTTCTATATAACCTGCTTCTGTATAATCTTTTTTTAAAAATTTATATCTTACTGGCGTATTATAAAATAGATTTTTAACCGTAATGGTTGTTCCTGTTTGACAACCTGTTTCTTCCTGTTCTAAAACGTCTCCTCCTTCTACTACAATCCTATATCCCGTTTCTTGTTCTTCTGTTTTTGATATCATTTCTACCTTGCTAATAGCTGCAATACTAGCCAAAGCTTCTCCTCTAAATCCCATCGAGGTAACTAAATTCAAATCCTCTGCTGACCTAATTTTACTGGTCGCATGTCTTTCAAAAGCAATTTCCAAATCATCTTGCGCAATCCCTTTTCCATTGTCTGTTACTTTTATATAGGAGATTCCTCCATTTTTAATTTCTACCGTTATGTTGGTTGCTCCTGCATCAATTGAGTTTTCTACCATTTCTTTTATGACAGATGCTGGTCTTTCAATTACCTCACCTGCTGCTATTTGATTGATGGTTAATTCATCTAATAATACGATATTTCCCATTTTCGTCCTCCGTTTTCTTTCCATTCTTTCTTTGGTTTTCATTATATCATTAGTTTTTTAAATTTTGTATAGTTTTTTAGAAATTTATTAATTTTTAAATAACTATTACAAATAAAAAATATATAAACTTTTAACTAATATAGTATTTCTAAATCGTTACATTTTTAAAATGCGAATTCTGAAATCCATCAAAATTCGCATCTCCTATTTATTCTTCTTCCTTCTTCTCTTTTAATTTCTTTTCCAAACAAGCTGTTATTCCTAATAAAGATAGCACATAAACCATCAAAACCAATGGAATGGTAACTCTTCCAATCGGAATTCTTGTAATTGCCACAACACTAATTAAAATAGCTTGTGCCAAAACGATAGTTACACCTGTTTTTACTATTGTTTTTATGATTCCTAACGGATAATATCTTACAGTCATATAAACCAATATAATAGCTGTAGCTATCATAAATGGTATGATATATGGTTTTATAATATCTCTTCCTCTTGTATGTGGAATAGTTGTAATTTCAATATCATCTGCCCCCAACGCTATGCCATACTTTTCATTCACTTTATTAACAATATTTCCTTTTTGCTCTTCTGTTATATCCTTTGCAAGGATACTAACGGTATCTTCATATACCTCTACTTTTTGAAGGACAACTTTCTGATTAGGTAACATTTCATCTGTTATTTGTTTGATATCTGATATTTCAAAATCTTTTTGTAAATATAATTGTATTGTTTTAGCTTCTTGATATTTTAAATCAAATTGGAAACCTACTGCTAAAGTAACAATGACTCCTATTATGATAATAATAGCTATCAAAAGTGCTAATATTTTATTTTTTTGGCTGATACTTTTCATTTCTACTTTTCCTTTCCTGCATTTATTTTTAATAAATAATTGGTTACGATGCTATTATAAATTGCTATTAGAACAATTCCCCAAAACATTACCATACCAAAACTACTAATTGGTACCCAACGAATGAAACAGAATGTAATTGCCACAATCATAATTGGTATTATTTGTGTAAAAAATTCTTGATACGACTCTAATTTGTTATGTTTTAATAATTTATTAATTAACCTATAATCTAACACAAATACTATAAGGATTCCCAAAATACCTTCTAGGGATAATACCACATTGGTATAGCGAACCAGTAGCATAAACAAAGATATGAATCCTATATAAGAAATAATTCCCAAAGTTCCTACTACTTTATATCTTATGAATAGTAAGATAATTCCTAATACGATAATTGCTAATACCACATATACTGCTATTTCTGTATCATTTGTTGTGATATCTGACAAAACATATTGATTTTCGACTAATTCATATTTTACTGGCATATCTCCTGTATCTAATACAGTTGCCATATTAGAAGCTTGGTCAACATATCCTTGTAATGTGTCTGCATCTGTTGCACTACTACCCACAGATAATTGTAATTTTCCAATTTTAATTGGCTCTTCAAAACTAGTTGACATGATTGTTTCATCATCTATTTTCATGGTAACTGTTTTTTCCTCTTTATCAGTAGCATTCTCCTCTGTGGTATTCTCCTCTTCGTTAGCATTTTCCTCCTCTGTTGTGTTTTCTTCCACTTTTACATATTGATTACTAATTTCTTCTAATTTCTTTTTTCCCTCTTTATTAAATTCTATATCTAAATATACAGACGTACCACTATTTGCCGTTCCTGTACTATTACCAGAACCATACATAACTTTTGCTTTTTTGATATCACCATTATTCATTAAAACTTCGTTGGTTTGGCTATCTACAATTTCAAATTTTCCTGCTGTTTTAATACTACTGATAATACTGTCTGTGTGGTCATTCTCTGTAAATTCTATTACTATATCACCAGTTTTTTCATCTAATTTTATAAGATAATTGTCAGCACCTAATTTTTTTAATCTTTTTTCTATTACCTTTTTAGAAGCTTTATAACTTTCCACATTTTTAATTTCTTCTTTATTATCTGGTATTTCTTCCTTCGTATATCCCTTCTCTGCTATTTGCTCATCTGTTAATTCTTCCTCTACCACTTTTCCTTCCGCATCTTTTACTACCGTTGTATTTCCTGTACTTACCGTTAATCTAACATTTCTACTACCTTTTAAATCCATAGCATCTGTATAATCTTTTATTTGATTTTCCATTCTATTTTGTTCTTGTGTATAAACTCCAAAAAATGCTATCATGGTAATTGCTATTATTACTAATGTAATGGTTAATATTTTTATTTTTTTCATTTTTATTTTTCCCTTCTTCTTTAAATTTTCTATGTTTGTTTACAATAGCCTTGAATTATTAATCAATAACTCAAACCATATATTCAAATACTTTGCCGCATATTTACTCATCATCGTTCTATCCATAAAAATCTCAAAATAATCTAGTACTGGACATATTTTAGTATCAATGGTTAGTTTCAAAATCACTTTTTTCTCTTGGCTATCTATTTTTAAATCAGCATCTGTTACTGCATAATTGACTTTATCATGTATATCAAATGTTGATAAATTAGTATTTAAAACTCTATCTCGGTGCACATCTGATTTATCTGCTAAAATAAGAGCTGCTGATATATCACTAACTGCTGTTCCTGTTTTCTCATCATGATTTCCAATTGCCATCATGATTTCTGTTCTCTCTTCTACTGGCATTCCCATGTCTTTTAAAATGTTATATGCCAGTATAGCTCCACTATGTGCATGGTCTGTACGATTGACGCAATTTCCAATATCGTGTAAATATCCTGCTATTTTGGCAAGTTCAATGGTTCTCTTGGGATATCCTAATGTTTCTAATATCTTTCCTGCTCTTTTTGAAACAATAGAAATATGCCTATGACTATGTTCTGTATAACCGAAGACCGTCTAATTGTTTTTGCGCTCCTTGAATCAAAGCTTCTACCTCTTCATTTTCTATGACATCTTGCAAAGTTATCATTTTATTTTGCCTCCTTATTTTTGCTTTCTAAATTTTATCTTAAATTGTAAAAAATAGCAACTCTTTTTTAGGAATTTTATTATCAAATAAAAAATATATAATGTTTTTTATAAAAATAATAACACTTATTATTACTTCTTAATTCTCTACAATAAATTTGTGCAAATTAACATTGTCTTTATTAATTTGCACAAATTTGTTGCAATTGATACATTTATTTAACCCTTCAATTGTTCACAATGTACTTTTATTTGAATATCTTGAATTATATCCTTTGTGGTATGACTTTTCGTTTTATCATAAATAATTTCTAATCGATAGCAATCTTCTTGTGCTTTTTCTTTTTCTAATTTCATATTATTGGTCTTTTTATTTTTCAAGGAAATTTCTTGATTATCCCTATATAATTTAAAAGAAATAGCCTCTTCCTTTTGAGATAAAACTTCAATATTATATTCTAAATCAATCTGTGTCACTTCTCCATTTTGTTTATAATTCTTTACTCTAAACTCATAAGTTTCACTTTCTTTTTTTCCATTTATCTCTTTAACTGGACTATTTTCAACTATTAATATTGGCTCTGCTATTTTTCCAGTTGTTACTATCTCTGTGCTACTAAATCCCTTTCCCATGCTATAACCAGAAAAGAATAATGTTAGTACCATAACACTTACCAAAGCAAGCGTTATTTCTCTCTTTTTATTTTCCCATAATTTCTTTATCTCTTTGACACACACCTCCCTTTTACTGATACTGTTAAGCTTTAGCTGTTACAGTATCAGTATACAACTAAATTAATATGATTTAGTTGTATTCCTTATTTTACTGTTAAGCTTCAGCTGTTACAGTATCAGCATTGGTAAGAACAAATATAGTTTATTGGTCCTTCCCTAAAAATTGACAAATATTGTCTTATAGAATAAAGACTACTTTTACCGTATACCTACAAAATTTACACATTTCCTAAATTTCTATTCTTTCCATATGATTTATGTTTGTGGTTCTACTTGTGTACCTGAAACAGTTGCACGAAAAGTATAACTAGCAATATCTTGTGCATTTTGTGTATCAATTTTATCATTATTTGCTATTTCATTCTCATTATTTCCTGTTTCATATGGCCATTGCCAAGCAATCGTAAATATTTTTATCTTTTCTTCTTCATTTGCCTGAATCGTTCCTGATAAAACAGTTTCCAATTCACTAATAGAATTATATTCCTGATAGTTATAAACAAACTTTAAATTCGTTGGTTTTGTACTTTCATTTGTAAATTTTATATCATAATGAATACCAACATTAGAACTTGTTCCATCAATCATAATATTAAAACTTCCATTGGTTCCTGGTGCAATTTTACCATTAACGAGTGTCTCATTGTTACAAGTAGATTCCAATCGAATGGTTTGTACTTGTTCTTTTTGTCCATTTACTTTAAAGTTCCAAGTTGCCACCTCTGCCATGCCATCTCCTCTTATTTCTGATACATATTTAGAATAACTTTGTCCTCCTATAAAAGATAATAAAATGCATGATAGAATGGCAATTGCAAGAATTATTTTTTTTTACTCAATAAGCCTCCCTCCTTTTCTTCTATTTTTTTAATTTGGATAATTTTCGAATTAAATTTTTTGAAATAATAATAGAAATTTGAAAATGTAATTTTATTATAAAGTGACATCCTAGAATTGTCAATCTCTTTTCATCGCAAGTTTCGACATTTTTCTTTGTGTTTCCATTAAAAGTTATATTATCATCTTAAAAATATCGAAACCTAAATGAAATTAGTCTTGACTTTTCCATTTTTTTACAATATACTATTTTCATATTTTATATCTTTATTTTCTTCATTTTTCCCAATCAAAAAATTAAAATCAAAAGGAGGCATGTATATTGCAGAAAAAAAATAAAATTTTAATTTCTTTTACTCTACTTTTTATCTTTAGTTTATTTCATCAAACTAGTTCAGCTAAATATGTTATAGAAAATGTCTTTACTGTGGCAAAAATAAATATTGACAGATGTCAACCAGACCTTGCATTAATTGACATTATTTCTTCTAACGCAAATTATCCCACTTATGCCAACAAAACTCATCTCATCACAGGTCATATCAAAATAACAGAAAAAAACATAGTCAAAAATGATTTATCCCCAGATACGATAAAAATTTCAGTAGCTAATCATTTAATTACGCCAGAATTTAAAAGTTTTTCTCTCATTTCTGAAAATGCTACTGAAAAGATATATGAATTTTCTTTTACAAATACCATTTGTGATGGTACTTTAACGATTACTATCCCAGAAGGAATTATCTTAGACAAGTGTGGTTTAGTCAATGAACAAAAGAATTTTTCTACTGGTATTTGCATTGATAATACACCACCTATTGCTACCGTTAAAGAATCTGCTAACCCCAATGGTAAATCAAAAGCAGAAATAATTTCTAACGAGAAAATTGTTCCTATAAACGGTTGGAATATTTCCCAAGAAAATACGATATTATCAAAAGAGTTCACGAATACTATTTCATATGTACTACCTGTTACTGATTTCGCACAAAATACTTCTGAAGTATTGATTTCTATTGAGAAGGCAACTAATATTTTATTTCAATATGGATTTTATGCTCCCAATAAACAATTTCTGGTACCCAGTGGCAAAACAGCATTTTTTAAGGTCTCTTCTTCTCAATCCATTTATGCCAAATTATCTGGTTCTTCTGATTCTTTTATGCAAGGTAAAACTTATATCTATCACAATACTAAAAATGGCTACAATCCCATTGCAATTTCTAAATGGATTACTTCCAAATTTAAAAATGTTCTAGATTTTTCTATTGTTTATCAAACTTGTATCAAAGATATTGGTTGGCTAAAAGCTTCCTCTTACGGACAAGAAAATATCTGTCCACAATCTGAATCTACTTCTGCCTTTCGTATTGGTCTTATTCCTACAACAGAAAAGCAATATTTAATTGATTATTGGAATCGTGATACGAATACCACTAATTAATTGGTCTTTTTGTTAACACCAATAATGCCACCTAAGATTCCAAACATCATTCCAATTACAATCATAATAATACTTTGCATTTCTAATCCAAATTTCCAATTTAAAATACTAGAAATTAAATAAATGGTAATCATATAAATCCCACCTATTAAGGCACCATTTAATAATCCATTCTTTTTAATTTTGATATTTCCAATAGAACTTCCTATTAAAATACTAATAGCTGTTATCATAATAATAACTGGATTAACGATTGTTTCACTTATTTCTGTATAAGTTAGTATGGCAGCAAAAATAAGTAGTAATATAAAGGTGACAAATAAGGATATTCCTACTCCCTTAGCAATATTAGTAATAGTATTTTCCATTTTTTACGCTCCTTTTACTTTTTGTTTAATTTATATGTGTATAAAAAAAGAAATAGAACTTTTAAAAAATTCTATTTCTTTTTGGCTGGGCTGGCTAGATTCGAACCCCTAAAAGGACTCCCTCGCTTTGCTCACGACGCCGCGTGCCCTCGACTCTCTATTTCTACTTACTTGTCAGTTCTTCCAAAAAGAAAAAAAGGGGGGTCCTAAAATAGGTCCCCTCTTTTAAGATGTTACTCTGCCACTGTTTCTTCTGTCTGCATTACAAAACACTCAATTTTTACTATTAATCTTTCCAATTTTATGAAGAAATGCCGTTTTCTCAATATCGGAAAGTTCTTCAAACAGTTTAAAACAGCTACTTACTTTGTCCTCAGCAACAATACTGCTTACATCTGGTACTCTTAACGTATTTTCCAACGCAATTAATTGAGCAGATTCCTTTTTACGCCCAGCATAACCCTTGAAAACCTTTTTTTTCAAAGTATTAAAAGGTTCGTTTTCAGCATCCAAAATAGGCTTCAACTGTTCATAAGGAATGTTTAATTGTCGAGCAATTTCTCTATAGACATTGTCAACAAAAACCTTCACATCTTTTTTAGTAACAAAATTGTCTCCAAAAAAGTTTGCATAACTCTCACACAACGCTGACCAATCTGTTACCTTCTTCCATGGTAAACTTTTTACATCCTTTATTTCCATAATAGTCCTCCTTAAATTTTGTTGTTTGGATTTAATTAGCTATACTAAAAGTTTGAGGAAAACCTCACACTATTCAGTGCATTGGAATAATGATATAAGCATATTAACTATATTATACTATAATTTCACATAATTTGCAAATTTTTAAAAATCTCAATAGTAATAACAGTAACAAGACTTTTAGGTCTATTATGTGGCATAAAAAGTATGAGAGAAACAACAGAAAAATTTAATACAGAAGAAACCATCAAAAATATAGCAAATCTGCTAGAAATAGAATTAGAAGAAATACCACACTACGATATCATAAATAATGTATTTGAAAAGCTTGAAATCGGAGAATTAAGAAAAATACAAAAATATATGGTAAATAAATTAATAAGAAATAAAATGTTTGATAAGTATAGATTTAAAAATAAATACTTTCAAATAGTAGTAGATGGAACAGGAATAATGAGCTTTAAAGAAAGGCAGAAAAAGAAGAAGAAACAAAATATTGGAATGAACTAAAATATGGAGAAATACATAATCAAAGGGAAGCGAATGTATTAAAATATTATGATAAAAAAGAAGAAAAAACGACAGAATTTATATGGATAACATCATTTAAAATAACAGAAAAAAACAAAGAAGAACTAGTTTATTTTGGAAGACAAAGATGGAAAATAGAGAACGAAGGCTTTAACATGCAGAAGAACGGAACATTTGATATAGAGCATATTTATTCAATGAATTATAATGCAATGAAAGCACATTACTTCTTTATACAGTTTGCACATACGATAAGACAGTTACTAGAAAAAGGGTTGAAAAATATATCAAAATTAAAAATGAGCATAAAAGAAATAAGTGCCACACTAACCCAAGCACTTACTCAAACAATAACAAATTTAACTGAACATAAAAAAACACAGTTAAGATTTGAATCTGGATAAATTATATAATAAAAATGAAATAAATCAATAGAAATCTCAAAAAAAGATATTTTTTTGGGGTAAGGGGAATCCTAACTATATTATGGAAATATTTACCATGTTTAATTGAATATATTGAAAAATCTTAATGTAAGAAGAAATTAGATAGAAATATAAAAATTTAATCTTTATTTCTGGAATTTTAAAAAATCATTTGACATATAATATAATTGATGTTATAATAACATTAGCTAGCAAATTCGTTGAAGACACGAAATTGCACGAGATATATTTCGCAGATATATCTCTTTTTTTATTTTTAAATATAAAAGAAAAAGCAGGGTCGCAGTCCCTGCCACAAAGATTATTCTTTGTTTTTCTCTTGGCTTTCATCATTGCCATTACTTAATAGTAATAATACGATTAATCGCCAGATTAATTCATATGAAGACACTACGTTGCACCTCCTTCCTCAAAGATTTCCTTTGAAAAGGATGTTTCCATTATAATAGAAAATCTGCTAAAATACAACAGACTTTAACAGATTTTCCAAAATACTTAAGTTTGGTACCTTTAACTTACACACTTTATTTTACATTCTCGTTATTTCAAATTTTGCACCTGCAAATAATTTTTTTAACTCTGTATATCCATTTAGCTTTTCTTTAAAATAATCTATTACTTCATCAGAAGTACAATGTCCCATATATGCACTTTTCACATTATTATCTTTAAAATATTGTATTACTTGGTCTGTATATGAGTTTATTTCTTTTAAATGAAATCCACCAATAACAGCGATCACTCTATTTTCTCCAGTAATTTGTTTTGATTGTTCAATAATATTATCAATTCCAGAATGAGAACAAGAACTAAACACAACAATGCCTTTCTCTGTTCTAATAGCAATCCCTCCACAATCATCATATAAATAATCGGTTTTCTCATCTTTTAAAACAGTAGGTAGATTTTTAACTGGTACTTCAAATTTTCTATCAATCCGTCCTAAAAACCATACATTCTCAAAAATTTTGTAAGATTCTTTTGTTTCAATTAATTCAAATTTTTTTAATAATTCTTCTCTCGTTTCGTTAATTCCTGCAAATGCCATATTTCTTCTTAAGCTATATCTTTTTGTATAACATTCTGGGTGTAAAATTAATGTTTTCTTTTTATTTATGTATTTTAAACCATTTCCATGATCCCAATGTCCATGACTTAAAACTATCGTATTTACTTCATCTAAATTAACCCCTAATGTTTCTGCATTTTTTAGAAAAGCATCTGTTATTCCACTATCTAAAAGTAGTTTATTATCATTTATTTCAATATAAATAGATAAACCATCTTCATTAATACAATTATTATCGCAATGTCTATTTTCTGTTAATATAGTAACTTTCATAATTTTTTCCTTCCTTTATTAAGATAAACCTTCTACTTCTCTCTTACATGACTAGTTTTGAATAGAATCTTCTTTTTATTGCAATAATTCAAGTATTTTATTTTTTATAGTTTTAGCACAAGCAATATTAGAATCAATTATCAAAATTGAGTCGTTTTCATTTTTTCAAATACCTCTTTATCGAAATCTTCTTCATTTATCACAATTGAATTAGGCAAAATTTCAGGTAACATTTTTGAAAATAATTCTCCAATTTTTACATCTGCAATAGTTGCTGAATCTCCATTTCCTTTTTCTTCAATAACTATCATATTATCCTTTCGTGCTGACATAATTATATCTTTAACCTCAGTTAATAAAATTTCTTTTATTTTATCTCTTAATTCTTCTAACATAATTTCTCCTTTATATTTACTTTTTTAAGCTACTTTTATTCCAGTATCTATTACCTCTTGAATAAATGGTGTTTCAGCATTTTTATAATCTTCTATTCTTATTAAGTGTAGCTCTATTCTAGTATCTATCTTTCTTCTTAATCTCATTAAGTTTAATTCTTCATCAATTACATCATTTTCAAAATCATCTGTAATAATAGCAATATCAATATCACTACTTTCATTATTTGTTCCTTTTGCATAGGAACCGAACAAAATTATTGCATATATTTTGTAATTCTCACAAATTTTCTCTACATATTTTTGTACTATTTCCATTATTATTCTGTTATCAATAAATTCTTTAGCCATTTTCTAACCTCCTCTATATTTTTTATTTGTTCACTTGTATAATCATCTGTGCATTTAGCATAAGCTAGATTCGAATCCCTAAAGGGACTCCCTCGCTTCGCTCACGACGCCGCGCGCCTTCGGCTCACTATTTCTACTTACTTATCAGTTCTTCCAAAAAGAAAAACGATAGTTTCACTATCGCCTTTCTTATTGGCTGGGCTGGCTAGATTCGAACTAGCGCATGCCAGAGTCAAAGTCTGGTGCCTTACCGCTTGGCTACAGCCCAATATATTAAAATTTATAGTCACGAATAAGTTTCCTTACCAGCGACTCGCTATCGCTCCCTGCATACTGACACTGTAACTCGCTTTGCTCGAACAGTCTCAGCAGCTTGGCTACAGCCCAATATATTAAATAAATGGGGTGGAAGATGGGACTCGAACCCACGGTCTCCAGTGCCACAAACTGGCGCGTTAACCAACTACGCTACATCCACCATCGTTCACGTGCACCTCACATGAGCACATATAATATTTTACCCTATCTTTACCCCTTTTGTCAACTATTTTATCTAAAAAACTTTTAGTTTTTATTATTGAGCCAATGCACTTGGATCAATTCCATACTGTTTATACATCCATGACGTATAATCAAAAGGCTCTAATATATCTGGTAATCCATAATCTACACCATACGTATCTACTTTAAT
This sequence comes from uncultured Clostridium sp., assembly GCA_948470605.1. Taxonomy (GTDB): domain Bacteria; phylum Bacillota; class Clostridia; order TANB77; family CAG-508; genus CAG-269. The sequence goes on from CAOKPI010000004.1 coordinate 76,012, forward strand.
AGATGTGATTTTAGGAGAATTAACTGGTGTACTAACCTCTGTATTTCCACTTTCTTGTGCATTATCTGCCGCCTTTACTTCAACTTGTTCTATTTTGTGAACAATATCTAATCCTTCTATTACCTTACCAAATGATGTATAGTGTCCATTTAAAGAACTATTTTCCTTAGTCATAATAAAAAATTGTGAACTTCCTGAATTATAAGACTCTTCTGTTAAAGATGGAGAATAAGATGTATAATCACTTCTTGCCATTCCTACTACGCCTTCCTCAAATTTTAATTTATTCTTTTCTACTCCATTTGAAATGAATTCACCTTTTATCGAATATTTGGTTTCATTGCCATCATCTTTTAAGTCAGCTGTGGTTGCTGAACCTTGACCTGTTCCTTCTTTATCTCCACCTTGTATCATAAAATCTTTTACAATCCTATGAAATGTTAATCCATCATAAAATCCCCTATTAGCAAGTGTAACAAAATTTGCTACTGTTTGTGGTGCCAATTCTGGATATAATTCCATTTTTATGGTTCCAAAATTTTCCACTTCCATTGTTGCTATTGGATTTTTTACCTCCATGGTTGCTTTTTTATAATAACCATATCCTAAAGTTGCTATTAATACTATTACCAAAATTAAAGCAATTATCCATATTATATTTTTTGTTTTCATTTTTCATTTCTCCTTTTTATTTATTCGGTTGCATAAGTTATCTGTAACTTTTTTCTCACTAACAGCTATTTAATTAAAATACAAATTGATCTTGCATTCTTTTTAGAGACTGTTGAATGGCTCTTGCTCTTACTTCACCAATTCCCTCTACATCATCTAAACTCTCTATATTGGCTGCTAATATGTGTTGGAATGATTTAAAAGTATCAATTAAGTTTTCTACAATGCTAGATGGCATTCTCGGTATTTTATTTAAAATACGATATCCTTTTGTGTATACACCAACTTCATCATAGTTATCAAAATTTTCATAGCCTAGTAATTTTGCTATGATATTTTCATTCGCTAATTCCTCGTATTCTAGCAATCCTAATTTTTCTAGTATCTTCTCTGGTATTGTTTTTTTCTTAGTAGCTACCATATAATCTTTTATGATAAGTAACTCTTCTTTTTCTAAGCCTCCAATTAATTCCTCTAATTGCATTCCTACTAATCTTCCATCATCGCCTAACTCATAAATTTGTCGTTGTATCTCTTCTACAATCCTCATTACCATTTCTGCTCTTTGAATGGCTACTAATACATTTTCTAGTGTTACAATATCATTGAATTCATATTCATTTAATAGATTTAGTTTATTATCAAATACTTTTTTATATTTTTCTAAAGTCTGTATCGCTTGGTTTGCTTTGTTTAATACAACATCGGTATCTTCTAATATATATCTATCATCACCTTTAAATACGGTTATAATGCTTCTTCTTTGTGATATACTAATCACTAATTCTCCTGTTTGCTTTGCTGTTCTTTCTGCGGTTCTATGTCTTGTTCCTGTTTCTAATGTCACGATTTCTCTTGCTGGTATTAATTGAGCATTAGCATATAAAATCTTCCTTAAATCACCACTTAATACAATAGCACCATCCATTTTAGCTAACTCATACAATTTAGCTGAAGTATATTCTTCATTAATGGTAAATCCTCCGATCTACTACTTCTTTTAAAACTTCACTATTGTCTGTTATTAATAATAAAGCACCTGTTTTTGCCCTTAATATATTTTCTAATCCATCTCTAATCGGTGTACCTGGAGCAATTAATTTTAGAATCTCTGTAATATTATCTTCTTTTCCTTTTCTCAAAATTACTCTCCCTTCTCTTATGCTAGCAATTTTTATCCTAATACTTTTTTCATTGCTTCGTTTACATTTCTAACGCTTATTATATCTAATTTATAGTTATCTTTCAAGTCTTTTTTATTACTTTCTGGAATCATGCAAGATTTAAAACCTAATCTTTCCGCTTCTTTTAATCTCTTCTCTATCAAATTAATTCTTCTAACTTCTCCTGTTAATCCAACCTCTCCCATGATTACCATATGCTTTGGAATTGGTATATTTTTAAAACTGGAAGCTGTTGCTATAATAAGTCCTAAATCAATAGAAGGTTCATTAATTTTCAATCCTCCCACTACATTCAAATAGACATCTTGTGTACCAAGCATTAGACCAGCCTTTTTTTCCAATACCGCAATTAATAGTGCCAATCGGTTAAAATCAATCCCATTAGCAGTTCTCTTAGGATACCCATAAATGGTTTGTGATGTCAAGGCTTGTAACTCTACTAAAATTGGTCTTGTCCCCTCCATACTAGAAACAATACAAGAACCAGATGGATTATCCTCTCGCTCTGAAATCAGTATTTCAGATGGATTCGTAATTTCACACATCCCCTTTTCTCTCATTTCAAACATACCAATTTCATTGGTTGAGCCAAATCTATTTTTAACTCCTCTTAAAATGCGATATGAAAAATATCTTTCTCCTTCTAAATATAAAACTGTATCTACCATATGCTCTAATACTCTTGGACCTGCAATATTACCTTCTTTTGTAACATGTCCAATAATAATGGTGGTAATGGCTCTTGATTTACAAACCCTCATTACTTGAGAAGTAATTTCTCTCACTTGACTCACGCTTCCAGCAGCTGCTGATAATTCTTCTGAATACATTGTTTGAATGGAATCAATAATCACTAATTTAGGATTGATATCGATAATCGCCTGATTTACAATATCAATATCTGTCTCTCCTAAAAATAGGATATCCTCATTTTTAATATTTAATCGGTCTGCCCTCATTTTAATTTGTTCTGCCGATTCCTCTCCAGAAACATATAATACTTTTCCTTCTCCTTTTACTTTATCGCAAATTTGGAGAATTAAAGTAGATTTACCAATGCCTGGCTCTCCTCCGCAACAAAACAAGTGAACCTTTTACTAAACCACCACCTAAAACACTATCTAATTCTCCAAATCCTGTTGAATTTCTTATCGCTTCTTTTGCTTCATAGGAATTTAATTTTTGTGGTATATTGCTTTTTATATCTTTTTGTTTTAAACAACTATTCTTACTTTCTACTATTTTCTGCTCAAAAAAACTATTCCAACTATTACAAGCTGGACATTTTCCAAGCCATTTGCTAGATTCATTTCCGCATTCATTACAAACAAAAATGGTTTTACTTTTTGCCATGTCATATGGGGATATCTCCCTTCCCTCCTTTTATTTTCTCTATTCGGACAAAAAAAGTATAGCACAATTCTATTAACTTTGCTATACTTTTTCATTGATTTACTGAAAATTACAATTTTTATCACTATTATACCTTGATGATTCGAATCGTTAACATGTGTGAAAAAGACATCTCTACTCACATTATTTAAAAGAAAGGTCTTGGAATAAAAAGTCTTTTACTTTTTTCCAAGTAATATCTTGATGTAAAAAATCATTTATTTCATTTTCTAGCTTTTGTTGACCTTCTGTTAATTCAATTTTCACTTCTTGATTCCATTTTATATCTTGTAACCAGAATGACTTAAATTTACTCCAAAAACCTACCTTCATTGGTAAGTCAGTTCCTGCTTGTCTGATGGTTCCCGCATTTTCTGGAATTTGTTGTTCTTCCTTTTTAAAATCTTCTAATTCAACTCCTCCAAAAACACCTGATACTTTGTTTACTTCCCCTAAATCTGCCATCTGTTTTTCCTCCTTTGTAATTTATACAAAATTATTATCCTTATAATACTATATAATTTCTAATTAAGCAATTGATTTGATGAAATTTAATATTAAATATTTGTTACATGCATGTTACATTTTTATTACGCCTTATATTTCTAAAAATATAGAATCCATACTTGCCTCTGTACATTTCGCTTTTATCACTTTATTTTCTAAGTCTTTTTGACTTGTTGCTAATGTCAAAATGTAGTTTTTGGTATGTCCTTGATAATATCCATTTTTTTCTTCTTCGAATAATATTTCAACTTCTTTTCCCACATATTTTTCATTAAATTCTTTTTGATGCTTATTGGATAATGCTATTAGCCTTTTGCTTCTTTCTTCTTTTATTTTTCCATCTATTTGTCCCTTCATTTGTGCAGCTTTGGTTCCTTTTCTTGGAGAATATTTGAATATATGCATTTTGTAAAATTTTATTTCTTGTAAAAATTGATATGTCTTTTCAAATTCTACTTGACTCTCCCCGCGGAAATCCAACAATAATATCGGTTGTTAAAATAACATCTTCATATACCTTTCTAAGTCTTGCTACAATCTCTTGAAATTCTTGAATGGTATATCTTCGATTCATTCTTTTTAGTGTTTCATCACATCCACTTTGTAAAGATAAATGAAAATGATGACATATTTTTTCTAATTTTGATAATCTAATTACAAATTCTTTTGTAATTAAAAGTGGTTCAATCGAACCTAATCGAATTCTTTGTATTCCCTTTATTTGATTGATTTCTTCTAATAAATCAATGAGTCTATATTCTTCTTTAAAATCTTTTCCATAAGAAGCAATATGAATTCCTGTTATTACCACTTCTTTGATTCCATTTTGTGCTATCTTTTCTATTTCTGCTATTACATTTTCTGGTTTTCTACTTCTGACTCTCCCCCTTGCATAGGGAATAATACAATAAGAACAAAATCTATCACATCCATCCTGCACTTTAATCACTGCTCTTGTTTTTTCTGTATCCGTAATTTTACCTAATTCTATGTATTCTTTTTGATGCATAACATCTTCTATTTTATGGTACTTTTTATTTTTTTCTGCATATGCTTCTATAATTTCTACGATTTCTTTTTTCTCATTATTTCCTAATACAAAATCCACTTCTTGTATTTTTTCCATTTCTTCTTTAGCTACCTGCACATAACAACCACAAGCTACTACAACAGCATTAGCATTTAATTCTTTCACTCTTCTTAACATTTGTCTTGATTTTCTATCAGACATATTGGTTACTGTACAAGTATTTACAATATAAATATCTGCTTTGTTGGTAGGCTCAACTATTTCATAACCTTTTTTTATAAATTGTTGCATCATAGCGTTGGTCTCGTATTGGTTCACTTTACATCCTAATGTGATAAATGCTACTTTTTTCATTTTTATTTTTCCTTTCCTATCATTACAAAATGTCGCTAAGAACAACGTTTCCATAGCGACATCAAAATTTATTTTCTCACTTTTCCTTCTAAGGCATCTAAGTTATCCAAAGCTTTTCCAGTTCCTAATGCCACACAAGAAACGGTATCTTGTGCAATCATAACATTAATTCCTGTTTTCTCCTGTAAAAGTTTATCTAATCCATCTACTAAGCAGCCTCCACCTGTCATATAAATTCCTTTATCGCTAATATCAGCAGCCAATTCAGGTGGTGTCTTTTCTAACACAGAATGAACACTATCTACTATCATCATAGCTGGTTCTGTTAAAGCTTCTAGCATTTCACTCGAATAAATCGTAACTGTTTTTGGAAGTCCTGTTACTAAATCTCTTCCTCTAATATCCATTTCTGTATCTTGTATTTTAGGAAATACACAGCCAATATTTACTTTTAAATCTTCTGCTGTTCTCTCACCTATCATAATATTATGTTTTTTCTTAATATATTTCACAATATATTCATCAAACCTGTCTCCTGCTGTTTTAAGAGATGTACTGACAACAGAACCTCCTAAAGATATAACCGCAATATCAGTTGTTCCTCCCCCAATATCAACTACCATATTTCCACATGGTTTGGATATATCAATTCCTGCACCAATCGCAGCTGCAATCGGTTCTTCAATTAAATATACTTTTCTAGCTCCTGCTTGTGAAGCTGCATCAATAACTGCTTTTTTTTCTACCTCTGTTACTTGTGAAGGGATACAAATCATAATTCTTGGTGCAAAAATAAATTTCCCACACACCTTATTAATGAAATGTTTTAACATTTTTTCTGTTACTGTATAATCTGATATAACACCATCTCTTAAAGGTCTGGTTGCTACAATGTTTCCAGGCGTTCTTCCTAGCATTCTTCTTGCTTCTTGTCCGACTGCTAATACCTCTCCTGTATTATTATCTACTGCTACTACAGATGGTTCTCTTAATACAATCCCCTTTCCTTTCACATAAGCAATTACAGTTGCTGTCCCTAAATCGATTCCGATATCTTGTCCCAATCCAAATTTAAACATTTCTATCTTCCCTTCTTGTCTACATTTCTTTCTCATTACAAATTTATTACGATTATATTACAATCTTTATAATTTATCAAGGCTTTTGATTGAATTTTTTGATTTTTTATATTATAATAAGTTGTGTATAATTTTAGTATTTTATGATAAAATTTATTATATTTTGTAATAACATCTAATATAACTTTAAGTTTTGGTTTTTTAATGATTCATTTATACAAAAGTTATAATCTACAGTAAAATTCCGTTCTTTACTGGTCGAACTAATCATATAAGAGAGTTTAATCATAATTCAAAGATAGAGGAATTAATCTGGATTATCTGTATCAATAAGTATTCTCCCAAACTGCGCATCACTCAATTTTACTATAGATTATAACTTTTAGATTTAGAAGAAAACAAAAAAACCGAAACTTAAAAATATAACAAATCGCTATAAGGAGATAACCATGAAACATTTTCATTTCCAATCAGAAAACGAAAAAGATACCAAAAACTTTGCTAAGTCCTTAGCAAGTCTTTTAGATAAAAATGATGTTATTGTTTTAACTGGTGATTTAGGTTCTGGTAAAACAAAATTTGTAGAAGGTATTTTAAGCTATTTCGGACTAGAAAACGAAATATCGAGTCCAACTTTTACCATTGTCAACGAATATGAAAAAAATAAAACTAAAATTTATCATTTTGATGTCTATCGTTTAGAAGACTCCTCTGAATTTTACGAAATAGGTGGAGAAGAATATTTTGAAAATGGGATTTGCCTAATTGAATGGGGCGAATTAATCCAAGACGCCTTACCAAAAGAATATCTCCATATTACATTTTCAAAAGACGATAACAACGAAAATATTAGAATTTTAAAAATAGATACGAATTTAAAGAAATGGGAGGATTATTTTGAAAATATTAAGTATTGATACAGCTAGTAATATATGTGGTGTTTCTATTTTACAAGATACCCATCTAATTTGTAAATTAGACCAAGATACAGGAAGAACTCATTCTGAAAATCTAATGCCTATGATACAACAAGCTTTTAAACAATCTAATTTATCCTTACAAGATATTGATTTACTAGCTTGTGATAATGGTCCTGGTTCTTTTACTGGGATTCGAATTGGAATCGCAACCGTAAAAGCCTTTCAGGATAGTTTAAGCATTCCTTGTGTTGGCATTAACTCTTTAGAAGCACTTGCTTATTCTATCAAAAAAGAAGGTTTGATTGCAAGTATCATAGATTGTAAAAATGATAATTGTTACTTTGCCCTATATCAACTTAAAAATGATAACTATGAAGAAATCATTTCTCCAACAGCTGAAACCATTACAGATGCTTTAAAATTGTGTCAACAAAATAGTTTTAATGCTATCAATCTTACTTTTGTTGGTGATGGGTCTGAAAAATACAAAGAACTTATTCTTGCTAAATTCGAAAATTGTGTATTAGCTCCTTCTAAAAATAATAGTTTAAACTCTTATTACCTAGGATTAGCTGGTTTGGCTAAAGGGAAAGAAAAAAAATCGGAAGATATCTTACCTCTCTATTTAAAAAAACCACAAGCACAGCGACAATTAGAAGAAAAGTTAAAAGATATAAAAATAACGCCTATGACATTAGAAGATTTGAATCAAATTGCTAACATTTTAGTTTCTGATTTTGATGACTATTGGAACTATGACATATTAAGAAACGAGCTAAAAACAGAAAATTCAAAGTACTTAGTTGCTAAATTGAATGAAGAAATTGTTGGTTTTGCAGGCATCAAAGTCATAGTCGATGAAACTGATATCATGAACATTGTGGTAAAAAAGACATTTCGAAATCAAGGAATTGGTACTCTCTTATTAAAAAAATTAATGGATTTATCAAGAGAATTAAATTGTATTTCCATTACTTTGGAAGTCATGGAGGAGAACTACCCAGCCATCCATTTATATAAAAATCTTGGCTTTACACAAATTGGCATACGAAAAAATTATTATCAAGATAAAAATGCCTTAATTATGAAAGCTTCATTATAAAATATGTGACAAGAGGGGCGCCCCTCTTGTCACATACGCATTATTCGTACCATTCTAGTTCCCAGCCAGCAAGTATGACAGTATCACCTTCGCATACTCCCATTTCTTTTAATCGCTGTTCAATTCCCATATTCTTTAAACTTTTTTGTAAATAATACATCGATTCATTATCTTCAATATTGATTCTTCCCATCAATCTTTCAACTGCTTTTCCAGAAACAATAAATACGCCTTCTTCTTCCTTAATGCTCCATTGGTCTTGCTTTTCTTCTAGCGTATAAACTACTTTGTCTTCTATTTCAATTAAATCTTCTTTTGGTAATGTTTTTAAAATATTAGCTACATAATCAATTAATTCTTGTACCCCTTGTCCTGTCGCTGCTGATATTGGATACATTTCTAAATTTTCTTTTTGAGCTAATTCTTTTATTTCCTTTTGTAATGTTTCATCTTGCACAATATCTACCTTATTTGCCACAATAATTTGCTTACGTGTAGATAATTTCTCACTATATTTTTTTAATTCTTGGTTAATCGCATAAAAATCTTCTACTGGATTTCTTCCTTCTTGACCAGATACATCCAAAAAATGTAATAATAATCTGGTTCTTTCCACATGTCTTAAAAATTGAATTCCAAGACCTACGCCTTCACTAGCCCCTTCTATGATTCCAGGAATATCCGCTATAACAAAACCATTGCCATCTTTGGTTTTTACCACTCCTAAATTAGGATTGATAGTTGTAAAATGATAATTAGCAATCTTTGGCTTGGCATCTGTTACTGCTTTTAAAAAGGTTGATTTCCCAACATTAGGAAAACCTAACAATCCGACATCTGCTAATAATTTTAACTCTAATATAATTTCTTTCTCTTCGCCTTTTTCTCCGTCTTCAGCAAAACGGGGGGCTTGTCTCGTAGAGGTCTTAAAATGAGAATTTCCTCTTCCCCCTCGCCCACCTTTTAAAATAAGCTCTGTCTGATTTGGTTCCGATAAATCTGCTACTACTTTCCCTGTTTCTATATCTTTAATAACTGTTCCAATCGGCACTTTAATATATAAATCTTCTCCATATTTCCCATTGCAGTGGCTTCCGCTTCCATTTTCACCATTTTTGGCTTTAAATTTTCGATTATATCGAAAGTCAATTAATGTATTTCTATCTTTATCTACTTGGAAATAGATATTTCCTCCATTTCCGCCATCTCCTCCATCAGGACCGTCCTGCTGCTACATACTTTTCTCTACGAAAAGTTACTGCTCCATTTCCGCCATCTCCTGATTTTATTACTATTTTTGTATAATCTGTAAACATATTTTCTCCTTTTTTGAGACAATTGGGACAGGTTTGATTTGTCTCACATTTTTTGTTGTTTTTTGTCACTTTCTGTTAATCCCATTTTTTTACTAAATTTTCGAGACAAATCAAACCTGTCCCAACTGTCTCATTTTTCAAAATAATCTAATTTCATTGCTTGTTTCACTTTTTTTATCGTTTGTTTTGCCACTTCTTGTGCCTTTTTTGTTCCTTCTATTAGAATGTTATCTACTTCTTCTGGATGTGCTTCATAGTAAGCTCTTTTTTCTCGTATTGGTTTTAATTCTTCTATGATGTTCTTCGCTAACTGCTTTTTACAAGCTACACAGCCACGTTTCCCTGCTTTACATTCTTCACATACTGTTTTGATTTCTTCTTTGGTACTGAATAAATTATGATAATACGCTACCATACATATATCAGGATTTCCTAAATCATCTTTTTTTATACGATTGGGGTCAGTTACTGCACTCATTACTTTTTTTGTAATTTCTTCTTCACTATCAGATAAGTAAATAGCATTTCCTAAGGACTTTCCCATCTTTTCATTTCCATCTAATCCTTTGATTCTTTTTCCACTGGACAATACTGCTTCTGGTTCCACTAGTACCTCTCCATATATACTGTTAAATTTTCTTACAATTTCTCTGCATTGTTCAATTAATGGTAATTGGTCCTCTCCCACTGGTATGTATTTTCCTTCAAATGCGGTTATATCTGCTGCTTGACTTACTGGATAGCCTAAGAAACCATAGGTTACACTCTCTCCAAAAATTTCTCTTTTTTGTGCAATTTCTGTTTTTACGGTTGGGTTTCTTTCTAGCCTAGCTATGGTTACTAAATTAGAATAAAAAACGGTTAATTCTGCCACTTCTGGTATCATAGATTGAATATATATCGTTGTTTTACTTGGGTCTATTCCGACAAGATAGATAATCAATCGCTACTTCTCTTACATTTTTTCTTACTTTTTCTGGATTGTTAAAATTATCGGTCAATGCTTGCACATCTGCTATTAATATATAAGGGTCATATTCTCCACTTTCTTGCAATTCGATTCTCTTTTTTAAAGAGCCAAAATAATGTCCTATGTGTAATTTCCCTGTTGGCCTATCCCCTGTTAAAATTCTTTTTTTCTCCATGCTCGCCCTCTCCTTTATTTAGATGTTTTTTTATGTTTTTTATTTTACCACATTTTTTTGCTTTTGTATATAAAAAGTTTATTTTAAGTTTTGGTGTTTTTTGTTTCTTCTAAATAAAATTTATACTATCTAATAAAATGTAGTGATGCACAGTTTGGGAGGACACTTATTCATACTAATTAGTTAGATTAATTTTTTCTGTACATAAATTTCATAAAACTTATTTAGATGATTTGTCCGACCAGTAAAGAACGGAATTTTACTAGATAGCATAACTTTTGTATAAACAGAACGAACCATTAAAAAAGTTGATATATAAAAATATATCAACTACTTTTTAACAATTTTTCCTCCATGTAAGCTTGTGTTAATTCAATTTTATGCAATCTGGGAGAATGTAAAATAGGGTGTGTAAAATAGGCGACAAATTTTGCACACCCTAAAAA
>CAOKPI010000005.1 GCA_948470605.1 uncultured Clostridium sp.
AAGGAAAAGAAAATGTGATACTGTATATTAAAGATAATGGAATAGGAATAAAAAAGGGAGAAATTACAAGAGTATTTGAAAAAGGATTTACAGGAACAAATGGAAGGTTGATAGGTAAAAAATCTACAGGAATCGGATTGTATCTATGTAAAAACCTATGCAATAAATTAGGAATAGCAATAGAGCTAAATTCAGTTCAAAATGAAGGAACAGAAATACGATTAGTATTTCCTAAAAGTAGTTATATAGATATAAAATAAAATTGCTATCCTGTGATATTTACAGGATAGTTTTTTAAATAAAAAAGAAACCTTACAAAAATGTAAGAATCGTGTAAGGAAAATCGATAGGAATAACGGCTAAAATGGGTTTATAATAATGTTAGATTGAAAGGAGTTTTTTATTATGGAAAAAGTATTAGAAGTAAAAAACATAGAGAAATACTATGGAAACAAATCAAATCTAACAAAAGCAATAGACAACATTAGCTTTACAGTAGAAAAAGGAGAATTTGTTGGAATTATGGGTGCGAGTGGATCAGGAAAAAGTACACTTTTAAATGTAATTTCAACAATAGACAGAGTAACAGCAGGACATATTATTGTTAATGGCGAAGATATTACAAAACTAAAAGGAAACAAATTAAATAAGTTTAGGAGAGAAGAATTAGGTTTTATTTTTCAAGACTTTAATTTATTAGATACTCTTACAGCTTATGAAAATATAGCTTTAGCACTAACAATTCAAAAAGTAAATGCAAGAGAAATTGATAAAAGAGTAAATGCAATTGCAGAAAAGTTAGGAATTAAAGAAATTCTTAAAAAGTATCCTTATCAAGTATCTGGAGGGCAAAAACAAAGAATTGCATCAGCAAGAGCAATTATAACAAACCCTAAATTAGTATTAGCAGATGAGCCAACAGGAGCATTAGATTCAAAATCAGCAAGACAATTACTAGAAAATTTTGAATTTTTAAATCAAAAAATGAATGCAACTATTTTAATGGTTACACATGATGCCTTTACAGCTTCTTATGCAAATAGAATTTTATTTATTAAAGATGGAAAAATCTTTAATGAAATAATTAAAGGTAATGACACAAGAAAACAATTCTTTGAGAAGATAATTGAGGTGCAAACACTTCTTGGAGGTGATTTGAACGATGTTATTTAAATTATCTTGGAATAATATGAAAAAAAGTATAAAAGATTATGCTATCTATTTTTTAACATTAGTATTAGGTGTAGCAATTTTCTATATGTTCAATTCAATAGATAGTCAACAAGCAATGCTACAGGTGTCACAATCACAAAGAGAAATAATAAAAATGATGATTTCAATGCTTGGTTTTGTGTCAGTATTTGTAGCAGTTATATTAGGATTGCTAATTGTATATGCTAATAATTTCTTAATTAATCGAAGGAAAAAAGAATTTGGAATTTATATGTCTCTTGGAATGGGAAGAAGACAAATATCAAAAATTATACTAATGGAAACAATATTTGTTGGAATTATTTCACTTGTTATAGGAATCGTTGCAGGTGTATTTGCATCACAATTTATGTCAGTATTAGTTGCTAAAATGTTTGAAGCAGACATGAGTGAATTTCAGTTTGTATTTTCACAAGATGCTTGTATGAAAACTTGCCTTTATTTTGCAGTAATGTATGTTGCAGTAATGTTATTCAATACATATACAGTTTCAAAATATAAATTAATTAACTTATTAAATGCACAAAAGAAAAATGAAAAAGTAAAAATAAAAAATCCATTTCTTTGCGTATTAGTATTTATTGTTGCAGGGGCAATGTTAGGTTATGCTTATTGGAAAGTAACAGCGGATAGCAGTAGTTTAACTACAGCTGATAAACTATTACCACCTATTTTAATGGGAATAGTCAGTACAGTCGTAATATTCTGGTCTTTAGCAGGTTTTATTATACAAATTGTTCAAAAAATGAAGAACACATATTTAAAAGGCACAAATATGTTTGTATTAAGGCAAATTAACAATAAAATCAACACAAACGTCGCTAGTATGAGTATTATATGTTTAATGTTATTTATGACAATATCAATACTTTCTTCAAGTTTATCATTGAGAAATACAATGGGAAGAGAATTAGTAGAAATGACACCAGTAGATTTAAACCTTTATAAAACAGCGAATTTGCCAGAAACATATAAAAAATATGGTAGAGAAATAAAAACAACAGATATTCAAAGAGAGGATTCAAAACTACCAATAGAACAAACATTAGAAAATAATGGATTAGATATGAATGTATTAAAAGATATGGTGGAAATACCAATTTATGCAAGTAATGATTTAACATGGAGTGATTTTTTAGAAAACAAATTAGAACAGATAAAAGCGAAATTCCCTATGCTTGCGTATGATACAGCAGAACAAATTGTAAAAATATCTGATTATAATAAAATAGCAAAATTATATGGAATAGATGAGTATGAATTAAATGATAATGAATATATTATGCTTTGTGATTTTACAAGTATGGAAGAAGTAAGAAATGAAGCATTAGCAGAAGGAAACAATTCTTTAACAATTGCAGGAAAACAATACAAATCAAAATATAATGAGTGCAAAAATGGATTTATAGTAATGTCAACAAGCCATACAAATACAGGAATAATAGTTGTTCCCGATAATTGCCCTTTAACAGATGATATGAAAGAAATGCACTTTTTAGCAGCAAATTATAATGATGATACAGAAGAAGGAAAGAAAAAGATTGAAGAATTATTTTCAAAAAGTGATTCAGCATTTATACAAAGTTTAGACAAAAAAGGATTAGAGATAGATGGACTTACTAAAACAAGAATTATGGAAGGAAGTATAGGAATAGCAACAATAGTAACATTTATAGCGATTTATTTAGGCGTAATATTTCTAATTGCAAGTTCAGCTATCTTAGCATTAAAACAGCTAACAGACAGTTCAGATAATAAGCAAAGATATACTATTTTAAGAAAAATTGGTTGTGATGAAAAAATGATAAACAAATCTTTATTTAGGCAAATAGGAATATTTTTTGGAGTACCACTTGTTTTAGCAATTATACATTCAATATTTGGAATACAATTTGCAATAAAACTTATGTCAGGCTTGGCAAGTGAGAAAGATTTATTACCATCAGCTATCGCTACAGTAGTTATTATAGGAGTTATATATGGAGCATATTTCTTGGCTACCTACTTTGGAAGTAAAAATATTATTAAGGAGGAATAGATATGTTTGGAATCTTTAAAATGATATTTTTAGGAATCATAACATTAGTAATAATATTATGCATTACAATTTTTAATATAGGAATAGGAGAAAATCCAAAAGACAAAATGATAAACACTTATGATTCATTTATTCAAAGTTTTGATACAGCAGGTTTAACAAGTAATTGGAAATTAAAAGGCAAAAGAAAATATGGAGTAGATAAATATGTTGGAACATATATAGCAAATTATGATAACTATTCAGGCGAAGAAACAATATTTGGTGGAACTGCATTAAACAGGAAAAACGGAGATCATATAAAGGTAAAAATAAAAATAGAAAAAGAAAGTGGTAATATCAATATAATTGCTAAACTAGGAAATAATGATACTACTTTAATAAATGATACAGGGGAATATGAGGATAATGTTTATGTTGAAGGAGTTAGTTATTACTTAACTATTAAATTAGATAATTTTAAAGGAAATATTGATATTATATCAGAATAGGAGGAATTAAAGATGAATAGCATAAAAGAAAAAATGCCAATGATAATAGCGATTATTGTAGCAATAGCACTATGTGGAGTAGCATATTATTTCTTGGTATATCAACAATCAAATTATTATACTCAAATAGATAATAGCAAAATAGCAAGTATTCCAGAAACAGGTGGAATGAAATATGAATATACTTTAGACTGTTATAGTGAAAATGGAAAGAAAAAAGAAATAAAATTTAGAACAAGTAGAGAATTAAAAGAAGATTCCTATTTAAAATTAGAAGTAATGGTAACAAGAGGAGTCAAATCTTGGGAAGAAGTACAAGTAAATGAATTACCAGAGAAAGTAAAAACAGCATTAAATGTAGAATAAGGGGGATTAATAATGCCTAAAAACATAAATTTGGATGGAGTAATCCAATCAATAAACGATTTTTGGCTACCAATATTAGGAATTGGTGGAATAATAGTCATAGTAGTAATTATTGCAGTAATTTATAAAAAATGGAAAGAAAAAAATGAATAAAAAGTAGTAAAAGAGGTGGTAAAGATGAAGAAATTTCTAAAAATAGTATTTTTACTAACATTGATAATAGTAAGCATAGCATTGCTATTTGTAGGAAATGGATATAAAATGTATAAGGAAGCAATAGAAGAAATAAGTATAGAAGATAAAATAAAAGAAATAAAAAGCAAAGAAAACTATACAGAAATTTCAGACTTACCACAAAACTATATCAATGCAGTATTATCAGTAGAAGATCATAGATTTTATAATCATTGTGGAATAGATCTAATTGCAATAGGTAGAGCAACAATAAATGACATAAAAGCTATGGATTTTGTAGAAGGTGGAAGTACAATAACACAGCAACTAGCAAAAAATATATATTTTACACAAGACAAGAAATTTGAAAGAAAAATAGCAGAAGTATTTATGGCATTTAAAATAGAAAACAAATGTGAAAAAGATGAAATACTAGAATTATACTTGAATACAAGTTATTTTGGAGATGGATATTATACTGTAAGAGAAGCAAGTTTAGGATATTTTGGAAAAGAACCAAATCAGATGACAGATTATGAAGCAATTATGCTTGCAGGAATACCAAATGCACCATCAGTATATGCTCCAACAAAAAATCCAGAATTAGCGAAACAAAGACAAAAACAAGTAATAAACAAAATGATAGAATATAAATATCTTACACAAAGCGAAGCAGATAAAATATTGAAACAGGAATAATAGAAGTGCTAATTGTAGAACAAGCAATTAGCACAAACATCCCCTTTTATTTTCAAGGAGAACTACTGGTAAAAGGTAGTTCTCACAAGATTATTAAAAAGTAATTAGTTATAAAAATATACTAATTAAATAATACAAAGATTGAATAATCAATGTTGTAAAAATGCACAATGAATAATTAATGTTAATAGAACGAAAGGAGTAGTAAATATGAGCATTTTAGGTAATATCTTATGGTTTATCTTTGGAGGTTTTTTAAGTGGGATTTCTTGGTGTATATCAGGTCTTATTTGGTGTATAACAATAATAGGAATCCCCTATGGAAAACAATGTTTTAAATTTGCAGCTTTATCATTTGCACCATTCGGCAAAGATGTCGAATATGGAGGAGGAATACCATCAGTAATTGCAAATGTAATATGGATTATCTTTTTTGGTATTCCAATGGCAATAGAAAACTTTTTCTTTGGCTGTATATGGTGCATAACGATAGTAGGTATTCCGTTTGGACTTCAATTCTTTAAAATTGCTAAATTGTCTTTAGCACCTTTTGGAGCAAGAGTAGTATAGTAAGTAAAATGGTTAATTTAACATTGATTATAAGTTGTGTATTTTGAGGGAGCAGTTTTGCTCTCTTTTAATTTAGAAACAAAAAAATTCCAAATTATTTTAATCTTTGGAATCTTTTATTTCTATATTTTCAATATTAAACATTGGATCTTTAAAAAACTCTTCTAAAGTGATACCCATAGCTTCACAAACAAGGTACAAGATGTCAATTCTAGGATATAAAGTTCTGCTTCTAAAGAAATCAGTTAATAAAGAAAAGCTAAAAGATATATCAGAAGAAATAGAAGAAATATAGGAGGTTTATATTATTATGAAGAAATATATAGGAGATGTAACTTATAATATGCAATACAAAGAATATTCTAAAATTCTTACAAAAAAGGTACAATTAGCACGAGGGTGTAAAGGATATAAAGAATTTTTAGAAGATGTAACATTATTAAGAAAAACTAGAAAGAATTGTGGTAGACCAACGATTATGGCAAATTTTTGGATGAAAAGAATTTGCAATATGAGTAAAAGTGAAATTATTAAGTATGTAGATAATTATAAAAAAGGTATGTTAGATCCTTACCAATATGAACCGAAAGAAAGGGATATAGAAAAAGAAACAGGCTTAATGGAAGATGATGAAGAAGAATTTATAGGTGGAATTTAAGTGTACATAAATTTGAAGTATTTAATAGTGAAAATAAAAAAATGAAAAAATACAAGTTTTATTTGTATAAAATACTACACAAATTTAAATTAATGTGATAAAATAATTTGGGGTACAAAATTGACTGTTAAATTTTAACAAAATAATTTGTAAACATAATATTGAAAATTAAATTTCTGGCACAATTTTGGCACAATTCGTTCAACACAGAACATCACAAACCCATAAAAATCAACAAAGTTCAATAAGGAATTTTTATGATAGATTTTTAAAACAAAAAGCCTGAAAGTGGCTTAAATACTAGAAAAATTAAGAAGGAGGAATGAAAAATGTCTCGGTCATTCAAAATGGCATAATAAAGTTTCTCTTAATCCTTAGAGCCACAAGGCAGGGGTAATTTATAAAATCAATTTTGGTGCAATCATTTCTACTAATTTCAACAAATTTGGGTAAAATAGATAAAAAATGAGATAAAAAACAGTCAATTTCGGAGTGAAAATACTCCCCTATTGACTATTTTTTTATGCTAAAAATTGTAAAAATATAATCTTAAATATTATTGAAAAATCAATGAGTTTAGGAAGTTTATATACTAATCACAGTTGTATAAAATAATAGTTACATAAAACAAAAGACAAACTTATTTTACACACAAAAATTTGTACGATTAGCTGCTGCTAAAAAAATAATTTATACAAGTACAACTTGTTATATTTGATAAAAATTAATGCAAAAAAATTAATAATTTTAACAAAAAAACTAAAAACAAGTATGCCTTGTGTAATTTACAAGTAAAAAGTTGACAAACAGTAGTACTAAATGCAATGCTAAACTTAGCATTTTTGAAATTATTGAAAATGCAACAAATCCTTATTTTATATGTGTTATATGGATTTTATGAATTTAAAAGTAGTAGTTGAAAATAGAGTAATCTTCTCATATTACAAAGAAAATTTAACTCAAAAAAATAAAAATAACCTCAAAGGCTAGATTTTATTATATATATGTAATATAATAACTAAAGAAATAATATTTATAATATTATTAAAAAGGTTACCCTTGCCTAATATTTTAAAAAATATTTAAGTAGGATATGTTGAAGAGGAAACCCCTTGCCTAATACTTGAGAGAGTATTTTAAAGAGGGTATGTTTAAAGAGGTATCCCTATAGCCTTATATAAGGGAGAAAAGCGAAGGTTTTTAAAATCTTCGCTTTTGTACACAATAATTTTAGAATAATCTTTTATATAGATTATTCTAAGGAGTAGTTTTAGGGAAAATTTTTGACTATTATACCGATATGATAAACAAAATCGGTAGGATAATTAGAAAAATAATAAGAACAGTAAAATTTAAATTTATGCTAGTAAGAAAGACTTGATTTGTATATGTATTTAATGTAAAATATCGGTATAAAAGAATAATGAAGAGGTTATTGAGAAAATAATATATTAGACACTTATAATTTAAATAAAATATAAAAGACTAGGAGTGATACAATGATATATCAAGAAAGTGAAATACTAGAACTAAAGAAATCAACCAGTGAATTAAAAGAAGGCGTTATTTCAATAGTTTCAATTTTAAATAAACACAAAAAAGGAACATTATATTTTGGGATAAAAGATAATGGAGAAATTTTGGGACAAGAAGTTACGAATCAAACAATAAGGAATGTAACAAAAACAATATCAGAAAATATAGAACCTAAAATTTATCCTTCTGTGTCTAAAATAATAATAGAAAATAAAGATTGTATAATTGTAGAATTTGAGGGAACTGATATACCATATTTTGCATATGGGAGAGCTTATATGAGAGTTGGAGATGAAGATAGGCAGTTATCACAAAAAGCAATTAAAAATCTTATTTTGAAAGTAGAAGAACATAATAATAGATGGGAAGAAAAACCAAGTGATATTACATTAAAAGATATAGATGAAGAAATCTTAAAGACATTTGTGAAAAAAGGAAAAGAAAAAGGAAGAATACCATATGAATATACTAATAAAAAAGAAATCCTAACAAGACTGGGATTAATAGATAAGTATGGAAATATAAAAAATGCAGCATATGTATTATTTGGAAAAAATCCAAAGATTAAATTAAGAGTTGCAATATTTGCAACTGAAGAAAAAACAACATTTTTAGATATGCAAGAATTTTCAGGAAATATTTTTAATTTAATTGATAAAGGAGAACAATACATTTCTAAAAATATTAGATGGAGTGCAAACTTTAATACAGGGAGCTTCTCAAGAGAGGATATACCAGAAGTACCTATACGAGCAATGCGTGAAATATTGTGCAATTCCTTTTTGCATCGCTCATGGAATGAACCGTATGACAACGATTTAGCAATATACAGTGACAGAATTGAAATTTGTAATCCAGGACATTTTACAGAAGATGCAACACCAGAAGACTATATAAATAAAATAGAACCATCTAGACCAAGAAATCCATTAATTGCTGAAATTGTGTTTCTATCAGGAGAAATTGAAAAATGGGGAACAGGAATTAAAAATGTATATAAGAAATGCCAAGAAGAAAATTTAAAAGTTAAATTTGAAGATAGAAAAACTGCATTTTTTGTAGTAATTTATAGAAAGAAATTAGAAAACTTAGTAGAAAACACAGAAAAGAAACTAAATAAAAATGATACTGTAAATGATACTGTAAATGATACTGTAAAATTAAACAAAACCGAAACAAAAATATTAAATATAATAAATAGAAATTCGCAAATTACACAACAAGAAATTGCAAATGAATTAAATGTTTCCGTTTTAACTATTAAGAGGAATATTAATAAACTAAAAGAAAAAGGACTTTTAATAAGGATTGGTGCTGATAAAAATGGTTATTGGAAAATTATAAAATAAAGTATAAATGGAGAAAAAGATGTATATAGAAAAAGTAAAAATTGAACATTTTAGAATATTTGGAGATAAAGTAGAGATATTCTTTCAAAAAGGATTAAATATGCTAATAGGAGAAAACAATTCTGGAAAAACTGCCATAATTGATGCTATTAGACTAGTTATGAGCTTAGGAACTTATTAAAGAAAAGGAATTATACTATTTTGATAAAGAGAATACGAATTATTCTTTAGCAATATCAACAATTCATTCCGCAAAAGGAAAAACATATGAAGCGGTTATGTTAATAATAAAACAAAGAGGAAAACTAACTTTTAATAGTTTAAATAAAGAAGATAATGAAACAGAAGAAATAAGGACAGCATATGTTGCTATGACAAGACCACAGAAAATTTTAATAATGGCTTTACCAAAGAGTGTAAAGAAAGCTTTTGAGAAAAGTGCAAAATTTGATAAAAGCTTTTGGACATACATAGATTTATAAGGAACATAGTGGAAACTATTTAAGTACAGATAAAATAATGGGTTGGAGTTGCCAATAGAAGAAGTAATTAGAAACATACTAGATTATTTTGAAATTTTGCAGGTTGTAGAAGTATAGGAGGATAACATGAACAAGAAAAATCTAAAGTCAATTTTAGCAGTATTAATAGTTATATTGATTTTAATATTCTTAGTATGTATAGAAATAAATACAAATAAAGAATATGGAAATATTGAAATAGATAATTCAAAACTAAATATATTTTTCTTTAATGTAGGACAAGCTGAAAGTATATTAATAACTAATAATAACAAATATGCTAATAGATTGTGGAAATGGCTCGGATGGAAAATATATTTCAAAATTTTTAAAAGAACAAGGCATAGATGAATTAGATTATTTAATAGGGACACATATAGATGAAGATCATATTGGTGGAATGCAAGAAATT
The DNA here is from genome assembly GCA_948470605.1 of uncultured Clostridium sp. Lineage (GTDB taxonomy): Bacteria > Bacillota > Clostridia > TANB77 > CAG-508 > CAG-269. The sequence continues at coordinate 10,027 of CAOKPI010000005.1, forward strand.
CTAACAAATATAAAAATTGAAACATTATATATGCCATATAGTACATATGAAGGGAAACAATTTTATACACAATTAGAAGAATATATAAAAGAAAATAATATTAACCAGCAACAAATAGAAAAGTCACTAGAAAAAGAATACAGGTTAGAAAATGCAACATGGAAATGTTTAAATGTAGATAATTCTAATCCAAGTGACAAAAATAAGTTTAATGATACATCAATAGTTATTGAGCTTGAGTATGGAAGTACAAAATATCTATTTACAGGAGATTTAACAGATAATATAGATAGTAAGATACAAGGTTTGGAAAAAGTAGATGTACTAAAAGTAGCACATCATGGGGCAAAAGAATCAACATCAAGTGAATTCTTAAGTATAATAAAACCAAATTATGCAATTATATCTGCAGGAAATAACAAGAATTATAATCATCCAGACCAAAGTATCATAGAAAGGCTAAAAGATGTAGGAGTAGAAGAGAATAACATATTTATAACAAGAGAACAAGGAACTATATGGATTAAAAGTGATGGCAGTAGTATAGTAATTGAAAAATTACAAGAATTAAATTTAGATGGAGCAAATAAGATAAGTTATAGGAGCATATTTGATATATGTTCTTATTTTTTTATTAGAATTAGTTAGAATCTTTTTGGTAAGGATTAGAAACGGCAATATATTTGATGCCATCAAATTGAATATAATCAGCCTTTAGTGCAGACGCATCAAGTAACTCTGAAGGAATATGATATTTTTCTGAATGCTTTTGAGAAGTATCTAAGCAAGAAGCAAATCCATCTTCAATATAATCAACTTCAAATATAGTATTTTTAGGCAATTTACTATAATCATAATCAAGATTTTGCCTTAACATATATCTTTGTAAGTCATGAATAAAATCATCTATAAAAGAATCTTTTAAATTACTTTTGTGAATAGTGTTATCTAAGCTATTTATAATTGGTTCAAATAAATTCAAAACTATTAAGTGACCTCCTTTGATTAGATTTTATATATTTTTAATTGGAAAATAAAAGAAAAATATATAAGAGATAATGAAAATACTATAGCACAAAAAGGGAAATAACTCAATGAATTTTCCGTAATTTGTTAAAATTGTGAAAATGAGGTTAAAACAGATTAATTATTATCAGAGTCCTTAGATAATGTAGAAGACAATCTTTTAAAAAATTGTTTATTTGCCTTTATGAAATCTCTAAAAAGATTTAATTGTTCTTGAGATATTTCTTCGCCTTCTTCAATAATCCCAAGTCTAACAAATTCTTTTTGTAAAAAATTAGCATCATTATTAACATATTCTTCAGGATTTTTTATACTACTTAATCCTCTTAAATAGTCAATAGTACAAGAAAAATAGTTAGCAAAAAGAGGAAATATTAGATTTAAAAAAAGCACATTAGATAAGTATTTAGATGAACAAGAGAATAAAAGTAGAGATAATTTAAGACAAGACTTAACTCTAAATAGAAGAGAAGAAACTATAGTGGAACTTAGAGAAAAGTATAATAAGACAAATAAAGGAAAATCAATAGATGAAATAATGCAAACTGCTAGAGTTAAGAGATAATTTAATGATGTTAAAAGTAATTTATTTGTAAAAAGACTACACAAATAAAAAATAATGTGATACAATAAAAAACGAAAATTATAAAAAGCACATTGAAATGTATGAAACGAATGTTTATATAAAAACAGAAAAGGACTTGACATAATATTTTCTGGAGCAATTTTGGAGCAATTTTGGTGCAATCGTTTCAACACAGAACTACTAAAACCCACTAAAATCAACAAAGTCAGGCAAAGCAAAAAAATGAGTAAATTAAGTAGTTAGAGGCTCGAAAGCCTTGAAAATAGAAAGAAAATTTAAAAAGGAGGAAGAAGAAATGTCGGGACATAGCAAATGGCACAACATACAAGCCAAAAAGGGAAAAGCAGATGCAGCAAGAGGAAAAATCTTTACAAAATTAGGAAGAGAACTATTAATAGCAGTAAAAGAAGGAGGAGCAGACCCAGCGGGGAATTCCAAATTAAAAAATGTCATAGCAAAATGTAAAGCAGCCAACATGCCAAATGACACCATCAACAATGCTATCAAAAAAGCCTCAAGCAGTAATGAAAACTATGAAGAAATCATATACGAAGGATATGGACCAAATGGAGTAGCCGTTATTGTGGAAGCAGCTACTGACAACAAAAATAGAACAGCAGCAGATGTTAGACATGCCTTTGACAAATCAGGAGGAAACTTAGGAACCAGTGGATGCGTATCTTATATGTTCAATAAAAAAGGTATCCTTGTAATTGAAAAAGAAATCACATCAATCGATGAGGAGGAATTAATGATGCTTGCTATTGAAGCAGGAGCAGAAGATTTTCAAAGTCTAGAGGAAATTTATGAAATCGTAACTGACCCATCTGACTTTACAGCTGTTCGTGAAAAGCTAGAAGCAGAAGGACTAGCATTTTTAGAAGCAGAGGTACAAATGGTTCCAACTACTACTGTAGCTTTAGATGAAAAAGGAATAGAAAAGATGGAACGACTAATCGAAAGACTAGAAGATTTAGATGATGTTTCTAATATTTATCATAACTGGGAAGAATAAGGAACAAAGGCTAGTTATCTTTTCCTGTTAATAGAAAATCAAAAGGAGAAACAAAAATGAGACAAAAGAAAAGTAGTAAAATAATAATCATTATCATAATCATATTAGTGATATTAATTTCATTAGCAGGAATTACCTATACTTACTTTGCAACAGACACTTTCAAAGGGAACAAAGAATTATTTTTTAAATATATGCTACAAATGGGAGAAGAACAAGAAGGTTTTATAGAAACAGAATTAAAGCAATATTTTGAAAAACAAAAAAATACGCCCTATTTAGATGAAGGTAGTATTGATGCGAATGTGACAGCCTCTAGCAGTCAAAAGCAATCTGAAAAGCCAAATAGTATGAATGTAACTTTTGACGGACAAGTAGATACAGCCAATTCCCAAGTGATACAAAATATTAGTTTAAATTATGCAGACAATGTAAAATTTCCATTTGTCTATAAGCAAATAGGAGATACAATAGGCTTTCAAACCAATCATATAGGAAACAAATTTATTGTTTTTAACAAAGAGAATCTACAAAATTTAGAAACTGATTTAGTTTCAGGAGATAAATCAACCAATCGTACAAATGGTCTTCAAAAAATGCAAGAATTTGCGGATATATCTTTAACAAAAGAAGATTTGCAACGTGTCAAAGATACGTATTTTAAAGTGTTAAACGAACAATTACAAGATAGTAATTTTAGCAAAATAGAAGAAGCCAATAGCAAAGGATACCAATTAACATTAGAGGGAGAAAAACTAAAAAGTTTGTTGGTAAAATTGCTAGAAGCCTTAAAAAATGACCAAGCAACCTTAGATAAAATAAATGAATATGTCAAAGTTCAAAAAAATTCCTTAAAAGTCACAGCCAGCGTGATTGATAATAAGATAAAAGATATTAATAATAATGTAGAATTGAACCGTGAAAAATTAGAAATAATAGTATATCAAGCAAAAGGAAGGACAATTCGACTTTTGGCTAAAATCAATCAAATGGAATTGAAATTAGAAAAAGCAATAACAGGGAATGACCAACAATATAATCTTGAATTGCAAATCACTGATAATAATCAAACAGGAAAAATAGCATTTATCACCAAATTTGCAGGATTGCAATCTATGCAAAGTATTACAGAAAATCATGAACTAACCTTGGAAACAGAAAAAATCAAATATCAATATAATTATCATAATAATATAGAATTCACAGAAAGCACTACTATAGAAAAATTCGATAATAATAACAGTTTAATGTTAAGCCAGACAGAAGAGGAACAAAAAAATGAATTCTTGAAAGCAGTTGTAGAAAGATTACAAAGCGTAAACAAAAGTCAAATGGAGGAGTTAGGATGGCAAGAAAATGAAAACCCATTACAATATGTAATTCCGCAATTCTCAACGTATTTTTCCGCATTAAATACCATAAATGCCAATAATGATAATATGAGTGAGCAAGAAGTTAGTACTTTTAACGCTTTATTCGAAAATTATCAAAGTACCAATTTAAAAGGCGTTACTGTAAAAGGATTATTATCTACCATTCAACGTAATAATGAAGCACGTGAAGACGGAAATAGAAAAATTAAGGAAATTCATTTTGATGGAGAAGAATATGAAGTAACTGAGCAAAGCATAACATTACTAAAAAGTAATGTTGAAACAGAAGAAGCCTATCGAGTAGAATTCGAAAAAGATGAAGATACAGGAATCATTTATAGAGCAGTTATTAATAAAAAATAAGGAAAAGCAATGCAGTTTTTTCAAATTAAGTTCTAAATGAAAAAAAAGAACATATATTAAATATAATATATGTTCTTTTTTGTTTTTTTGGTATGTTTTGGGACAGACCCCATCATACCCCTTTTGGTTACTTTTGGGACAGGTTTACAATTAACAGTTTTTAATTGTAATTAAGGAGAAAGACAAACTAGCATCTTAAAAGGTTGTAAAAGGTTTCTTGGTAGAGGAGGTAAAAGTGAGAGAAATAGAAGAAATATTAAGATATTTTCCCAATCAAATTTATGTACTTCTAAAAAATACACTGATTCAAGACAGAAACTTACAAAGAAATTTGCAAGAAATAAGGATTAGGGTAGAAAGACCAATTTTATTAAAAACGAGACAGGCAGATGTTATCATTGATTATCAAATAAGCACAAGTGAAATTTTGCAGATTTTAGAAAAGCTTTGTGAAAATTCAATTTATGCCTATAAAAATCAAATATGTCAAGGATTTTTAACCGTTAGAGGAGGACATCGAGTTGGAATTACAGGGACAGCAGTCACAGAAGGAAATAACATATTAAATGTAAAATATGTAACCAGTTTAAATTTCAGAATAGCCAGAGAAATTCTCAATTGCAGTAATCATCTATTAAAAGACATTATTAGGATAGAAGATAACAGCATATACAATACCTTACTGGTTTCGCCTCCAGGCAAAGGAAAAACCACGATGCTAAGAGATATCATTCGAAATATTAGCAATGGCATTCAGGGGATTCATTTTAAAGGAATGACTTGTGGTGTGGTGGATGAAAGAGGAGAAATAGCGGCCATGTATAAAGGGATACCACAAAACGATATTGGGATGAGAACAGATGTTATAGAAAACATCAGTAAAGCCAAAGGCATGAAAATGCTAATTCGTTCTATGGCACCAGAAGTAATAGCTTGTGATGAAATCGGCTCAAAAGAAGATATACAAGCTATCCGGAGAAGCTATGACAGCAGGAATAAAAGGGATATTTACTATGCATGGTAAATCAATGGAGGATATTAAAAATAATCCACAAGTAAATTGTTTGGTTGAGACAAAACAAATAGAAAAAATAATTTTTTTATAATCAGAAGTTCTAAAACAAAAAGGTCAAGAATATAATATATAAAATAAAGAATGTGACAAGAGGGGCGCCCCTTTTTGTCACAAAAAATAGAGAGTGACATATAAAGTTTTATTAAGAAATGAGGTAAAAATGCAAATTATAAAATATTTCATGCTATTTATTATTTTAGTAGCATGTAGCCTAATAGGACGATATTTATCTAGAAAATATATCATAAGAGTAAACGAATTAGAAGAAATGAGAAATGCCTTAAATATGCTTCAATCAAAAATTAAGTTTACCTATGAACCAATACCAGAAATATTTGGAGAAATTGTACAAGCTACTTGTGGAAGTGTGGGACAAGTTTTTCGCTTAGCCAAAGAAAAGATGACAACCAATACTGCCAATATAGCATGGGAAAAAGCAGTAGAAGAAAGTGAGAACAATTTAACGAAAGAAGATAAGTATGTATTAAAAACATTATCAAAACTATTAGGACAAACAGATGTAGAAGGGCAAATGAGTCAAATTGAAATCACACAAAAATTTTTAGAAACGCAATTAAAAGAAGCACAACAGCAAAAAGAAAAAAATGAAAAACTCTACAGCAAATTGGGAACTACCATAGGATTAGCGATTGTTATCATTTTATGCTGATTTTATACTTTAGGAGGGAATGAAATCAATATGGATATTAATTTATTATTCAAAATAGCAGCAATTGGAATATTAGTTGCTGTATTACATCAAGTTCTAGTAAGAGCAGGAAGAGAAGACCAAGCTATGATGACTACTCTAGCAGGATTGGTAATTGTTCTAACGATGGTAATTAAGGAAATAAGTGGGCTATTTGACACAGTAAGAACAGTGTTTAACCTATAATGGTAAAAGGTGCTTTTGGGGACAAGTCTAATTGTTCATATTAAGGAGGTTGGAAGGACAAGTGGAAATTATTAAAATAATTGGTATTGCTTTCATTGCTCTTGTTATTATCATTTTGCTAAAACAATATAAACCAGAATTTGCAATTTACATTAGTTTGTTGACAGGTATATTAATTTTATTACTAGTAATGGATGAATTGAAAGGGATTATTGCACTATTACAATCACTAGCCAGTAAAGCATCTGTTAATAGTACTTTTTTAGCGTTATTAATAAAAATAACAGGAATCGCATTTTTATCAGAATTCGCAGTTAGTATTTGTAAAGATTCAGGAGAAGGGGCAATTGCAAGTAAAATTGAAATAGGAAGCAAAATTATTATCATATCTATGTCAATTCCTATCATTTCTAGCCTATTAGAAATCATATTAAAAATATTACCTACATAATTCGAAATAAACCTGTCCCAAAAGTAGCCAAAAGGGGTATCATGATGTTTGTCCCAAACTACCCACCCAAATAGTTAAAGCAACCCAAAAGAGGAGTACAAATGAAGAGAGTAATTGGATTTTTAGTAATTGTATTAATCATCATCGCATGGCCTGTGAAAAATGTGTATGCCAATCAGGAAGAAACCCTGCAACAGCAGCAAAAGGATTTTGGCATAGAAGAATTTTTGAAAAATTCAGAGGAATACACAGGCGAGTTTTTTCAAGATATCGAGATAAAAGAGATATTAAATGATGCGATTCAAGGAGAGGTTGACAATTCCACTTTTGCTAAAAGAATGTTGAATTTGTTGGGCTCTGAGGTAGCAACAAGCTTTAAAGCAATTGGAAGCATTTTAGTGATTATTGTGATACATAGTATATTAAAAGCAATTAGTGAGAGCTTGGAAAATGATGGTATTTCTAAAATGATTTATTATGTACAATATATATTAATCATCACCATTATTTTGGCTAATTTTTCAGACATTATAAAAATGGTACAAGACACCACAACAAATCTAGTAGCTTTTATGAATATGCTAGTACCTTTGTTAATTACGATGATGATGTCAACAGGAAGCATTGTGACAAGTGGCGTAATAGAGCCTGTTATTTTATTTACAATAAATTTTATTGGAAATATGATACAAGATATCTTAATTCCGTTTCTGATGATTTTTACGGCCTTAGTCATACTCTCTAAATTATCGGAACAAATAAAAATAGACAAGCTATCTAAATTTTTTCAGTCTGGAATGGTATGGTTTTTAGGAATTGTTTTGACGGTATTTGTGGGAGTGGTTTCGCTAGAGGGAACAATGGCAAGTAGTGTAGACCGGCATTACAGCCAAAACAACAAAAGCGGTTGTTAGTTCAGCTATTCCAGTGGTAGGCAAGATATTGGGAGATGCGGTAGACACGGTTCTTGGCTGTGGTGTGGTTTTAAAAAATGCAGTAGGCTTAGTTGGTGTTATCATTATTTTAGGAATTTGTATCGTACCAATTATCAAATTGGGAGTGCTGACTTTGGCATATAAATTATTAGCAGGTATAACACAGCCGATTGCAGATGATAAAATAACAGGGCTATTAGAACAAATCGGAGATATTTTTAAAATATCCTTAGCTATTTTAAGTAGTATTGCTTTTATGATTATTATTGGGACAAGTTTAGTTTTAAAAATATCCAATAGTGGCATGATGTATCGATAATTGTGCTTGTAGCACAAACAAGGAGAATACAAATGATAGAATTTATGAGTTCATGGATAAAAGGGTTAGGATTAGCCATTGTGGTGGTATCCATTTTAGAAATGTTATTACCCAATAATAAAACCAAAAAATACATACGAATGGTAATGGGAATATATGTGTTATTTACAATAATAGCTCCTTTTGTATCCAATCAAGAAATTTTTGATATAAATGATATAAAGATAGACTCTTATACCACCACACAAACTAGTACAACAATTGACCAAAGTTCGATGAATGAACGAATTAAACAATTGTATATACAAGAATTGGAAAAAGATATCAGCAAAAAGCTGGAGGAAAAAGGATATCAAGTAACTGTCTGTAAAGTAAAAGCAGAGATATCGGATAAAGAAGAAGAAACTCCTATCAGTAAAATTAAGATAAATGTTCAAAAGTCGCAAGAAAATGTAAATGAGGAAAAAGAAGAAAACGAAGAAAATTTAGAAAATGAAATGGTAACACAAATTCAAAAAATAAAAACAATTGATACCTCTATCCAAAAAGATAATGCAAAACAAGGGGAAAAAACAGAAGACGCTAAAAGTAATAAAATCAATAAGTCTGATATTCAGAATATCAAAAAGTTTTTAATAGAAGAATATGGGGTGAGTGAAAAATGTTTGGAGATAAATTAAAAAAAGTTATTAATTCAAAAGAAGAGGAAGGAGGAAATGAAAAAAGAAAAATTGAAAATTTAGTTTTTTTTGTGGTATTGCTCATTATAACAATTGTCATTATCAACATCATTTGGAAGGGGAATAAGCAGGTAATCAAACAAGAAAATAATACGACAACCAAACAATTAGCCAACCATGAAATTTCTACCAATGTAAGTGATAATACAACTACCGATAATTTGACAGAAAAATTAGAAACCATACTTTCTAAAATGCAAGGAGTAGGAGAAGTAAAAGTATTTGTAAATTATTCAGAAACCAGTGAAGTAGTGGCGATGTATAATGAAACCACCAAAACCAGCAATACCGAAGAAAATGACACATCCGGAGGAACTAGGAAGATACAAGAAACAGACTCCCAAAGGGATATTATTTATCAAGAAGAAAATGGAGAAAAAACTCCCATTACACAAAAAGTAATTCAACCCAAAGTAGAAGGTGCTATCATAACTGCTAAAGGAGCTAATAGTGCAGAGATAAAAGCAAATATTATACAAGCTGTTGAAGCAGTGACAGGATTAGCAACACACAAAATTCAAGTATTTGAAATGAATTAAGGAGGAATTTAGAATGAAATTATTTAAGAAAAATCAAATTATTATTTATGTGATTGTATTAATGTTAATGACAGCAGGTTATTTAAACTATACTACCAATTCAGAAAAGCAAACATCGGTAGAAACATCGATGCAATTAGAATCAAAAGATGATACCAAATTAGCCGATATTGGAGATGCTACTTTAGTTAATAGTAATGATGTAGCAATGCAAAACACAACTAATGAAGCCCAAACAACAAATAGTGTAAAAGACGAAATAAATACTAACAATGTTATGTTAGAAGATGAGGCAACCAGTGAAGAAACAACATTAGAAACTAGCAGTAATCATAATAATAATGATTATTTTGTGAAATCTAAACTGGAAAGAGAGGCTATGTATTCTCAAATGATAGAAACCTATGAGAAGGTATTAAATAGCACCAATTCAATTGAGACACAAAGACAATCTGCTACACAAGAAATACAAAAAATAAATGAGACCAAAAATAGTATCATGATATGTGAAAATCTGATTAAAACAAAAGGTTTTGAAAATAATATTATTTTTGTCAATGGGGAAAGTATTAGTATTATTGTTGGTGTAGAGGAAATCAAACAAGAAGAGGTGGCTCAAATTCAAAATATTATTGCAAGAGAAATGAAAGCAAAGATAGAAAATATACATATTGCAACAAAATGAGGGCAAAAAAAATAAGCCCTTATTTTTTAGGCAATATCCTTTGTCATTTTTCTAATGTATTTTCCTATTTCTTCATTAGTCAAATCTAATTCTATGATTAAATTTCTAAGAACATCTCTTCTTGGTAAATCTTCTTCATTATCTATCCTCACATATTGTCTTAAACTAATTCCAAGAAGCTGTGACATTTTTTCTTGCGTGTATTTCTTGGATTTTCTTTTTTCTTTAATCATAAAATCACCTTAATTTATAGAATTAAAATAATTATGCCATAAATTTGGAAAAAATTGTATTGACATTTTGCGACATATCCATAAACATATAGAAATAAAAAAATTACATAAGAAATTTTACAGAATGCTAGACAAAAAAGCTAGTATGATATAAAATAAGAGAAAAAATACTTAAAATTTAATGTCATAACAATAATAATAAAAGCAAAGGTTTATAGGTAAAACCTAGAAAAAACCTAAATATATCTTAAATGGAGAGAAAAAATGAAGGAAACACTAAAACAAGAAAGAGCTATCACATTAATTGCGTTAGTGCTAACCATTATCGTATTAATAATATTAGCAGCAGTAAGCATAGCAACCTTAACAGGAGATAATGGAATCTTGACCAAAGCACAAGAAGCAAGAGAGGCAACAAAGAAGGCTGAAATTGAAGAACAATTAAGATTAGCTCAGTTAAATGCTAAAATAAAAAAATCTGGGGGAGACATTACCATAGAAGATTATCTACAAGAGCTCGCAGAAGGGCAAATGGATTTTGTAGAAGGTGATACCAGCAAATATGGCGATTTATATGACATATATGAAAAAGTAATAGTAATAGAAGGAAAATATATCTATGGATTAAACGAAAAAGATGGTGATGTTATATTTGAACCAAAAGGAACCGAAAATAAAATAATGCCAACTGTAAAATCGATAGAAATAGTTGAAAAAACAGAAACTACCATTAAAGTAAAAGTAACCACGATAAGAAACGATGGTGGAACATTAAAATATTATATTAAGAAAAAAGATGCAATAGAATATGATTTGGTAAAAGAACAAGAAGGAGAAGAATATACCTTTGAGAATTTAGACCGAAACACAATTTACAGTAAAATCAAAGTAGAAGCCATAGCTCCAAATGGAGAAACAGCCTACCTAGAAATTGATTTAAAAACAGGACCAACCATAAATACTGAAATAACAGCAACAACAAATAGTATTACAATAAAAGCTAATGTCACAGATTTAGAAAATGGAATAGCAAAATATTACTTTAGTAACAATGATGGAGCAACTTGGAACCCAAAAGAAGGACAAGCAAAAAATAGTTATACATTTAACAATTTGAAACAAAATCAAACGTACCGTTTAAAAATAAAAGTAACAGATACAGCTGGAAATGAAACAATATCAGATTCTATATCAACCAAGACAGAAAGTGTACCTAATTTGGTTAATAAAGAAGATGATACGGTAAAAGGTAATATGACATTTACCTATACACCAAATACAATAACTAATACAAATGTAGTTGTAACTATTCATACAGATATATCAGGATATAGTATTCAATACACAAGAAAGGACCCAAAGGTTGAGAGCAATTGGCAACCATATGATAATACTACAAAAATAGAATTTGAAAGCAATGGAATTATTTATGCAAGATTAAAAGATAGTACAGGACAAGTAGGAGGATATGCTACAGGAAATGTTATAGGAATAGATAAAACAGCTCCAAGTGAGGCAACCATAGAATTAAGTAGTAGAAGTGCAGGAATAGGAAAAGGCATTACAGCAAATGTAACACAAAGTGACAATGTAGGTGGAAGTGGAGTTGATATTACAAAATGTAAATGGATTTTTACAAGAAATAGTAGTGAGATTGGAACTGATGAATCAAAATACACAGGAGGAACTTTTAGTACAAATCCACAAACTTTGACTTTAAATAATGCTACGATAGAAGGAAGGTATTACCTACATGTTTTAACAGTAGATAAAGTAGGTTATAAAAAGGAAACTATTTCAGAAGGTGTAACCGTTCAATTCCTTTCTTATTCTGCTCCTAGTTCGTATACGTATTCTTTTAAAGCAGGAGATAATGTAACAGCATATGTATACCCTATCAATGATAGTGGAGATAATGAGCTTCTTTTTGTAGGTTCAGGTGCTATGTATAATGAGATTACTATGTATAACTCAAGTACAGGTGTTCCTAATTGGGGATGTATGGCTAGTAATGATAGAGGAATAGTTAGAGCAGTGATTTCGGATGGTATTACAAGTATAGCTGGCTATACATTTATGGGAATGGGAAAACTAGAAGATATTATTATACCAAGAAGTATAACACAAATAGGAGCAGGTGCCTTTTGCAACGATTCTTTACTGAAAGATATTTATATTCCTGAATCTGTTACTAATATAATGAGCAATGTAAGTATACCAACTTTTGCAGGTTGTACAGCTACTATTCATGTAAAAGGAAAATCTTCTGCACCAAGTACATGGGCTTCTAATTGGCTAGGTGACTTTAACGGAACAGTTAAATGGGAGCCTTGTACGTATTCTTTTAAAGCAGGAAATAACGTAACAGCATATGTATACCCTATTAATGATAGTGGCGATAACGAGGTGATTTTTGTAGGGTCAGGTCCAATGAAGGATGATTTTGGTCTTTCTGCTAATGGTAATATTCCAGCATGGGGATGTATGGCTAGTAATGATAGAGGAATAGTTAGGGTAGTAATTTGTAATGGTATTACTAGTGTATCTGGTTGGATTTTTATGAATTTGAGTAAATTGGAAGAGGTTATTATTCCAAACAGTGTTACTATGCTTGGCGGTGGTTTAGATATTAGTGGCACTGAGAGAATGACAGGAGGAACTTTTATAAATTGTACTTCGCTAAAAGATATTTACATTCCTGAGCAAGTATCTAAAATGGCAGGAGGTATGTTTATAAATTGTACAGCGACCATCCACGTAAAAGGAAAATCTTCTGCGCCAAGCACATGGAGTATAAGTTGGCTAGAAGGATTCAAAGGAACAGTTGAATGGAATTGTCCACATGAATAAACGAGGTGAAAAATGAAGAAAAAATGGAAAATACTATTAGTAGTAGTGTGCTTAATCATAGCCACTACTGCTAGCATAGTAATATATCAAAAAACATACCAAAAAAATATTGTAGTAAAAAATAAAAGCATCGTTCAACAAGGTTTATTGCAATTCAAAGACTTGAATGGTAACGGAGAATTAGATGCTTATGAAGATTGGCGATTATCGAGTCGGAGAAAGAGCAAAAGATTTAGTGAAACAAATGACTTTAGAGGAAAAAGCTGGTATGCTTTTGATTCATTCACAATTTAGTGCTGTTTCGCAAAAAGATGAGACCTTAACTAGCATGAATGGAAAATTAAATGAAGCAGAAGCCTCTAGTGAGACAAAAATTTATCTAAATTATAGCGGAAATACAAAAACCATAAAAGACTTAAATATCAGACATATCATTACAAGAGAATTCATAAAAGCAGAGGAAATAGCGCAATGGAATAATGCGATGAATGAATTAGCAGAAAGTACACGATTAGGAATTCCAGTTCAAATAACCTCTAATCCTAAAAACAGTTCTGATATGTTATTAGCTGATTTCAAGAACAGTAATAACACCATATATCCATCTACTTTAGGAATAGCAGCAGCAAGCTTAGGGGAAGAAAAAGCCAAAGGTAGTTCAAAAATTGTAGAAGAATTTGCCGAAATCGTAAAAAAAGAATTTATGGCATCTGGCATTCGAAAAGGATATATGTATAGTGCAGATGTTATGACAGATACGAGATGGGCAAGAAACAGCGAAACCTTTGGAGAAAATGTAGATTTTGTAAGCAAAGCGATACAAACCATAGTAGAAACGTTACAAAGCGGAAAAAAATTAAAGGCAGATAGTGTTGCCTTAACCGTGAAGCATTTTCCAGGTAGTGGAGCCAGAAACAATGGAAACGACTCCCATTATGAAGCTGGCAGATATTCACCCTATAAGACAGAAAACAGTTTGGAAAAATATCACCTAAAACCATTTGAAGCAGCGATAAATGCTGGGGTATCATCTATCATGCCATATTATTCACAACCAGACCCTAACAGTGCCAAACAAACCTATCAAAATGAGAACATTGCTATGGGAGGAAGTTCTTATACATATAATCAAGAGTTTTTAAATAATCTATTAAGAGAAAAGATGCAATTTAAAGGATATATCAATACCGATAGTGGTGTGATTGATTTCATAAGTTGGGGAGAAGAGAATAAAACCAATAGCGAAAAAGTAGCAAAAGCAATCAATTCTGGCGTAGATTTAATATCAGATACCAACCATGTAGAGTGGGTAATAGAAGCAGTAAAACAAGGATTATTGACCGAAGAAAAAGTAAATGAAGCAGTCGAAAGAGTAGCAATCGAAATGTTTGAACAGGGTCTTTTTGAAAACCCATATGTAGAAGCAGAAAAAGCAAAAGATATAGTAGCAACCCAAGAAAACATCGATAAAGCTTATGAAGTACACCAAAAATCAGTTGTGCTATTAAAAAATCAAGAGGAAGCTTTACCAATTAAGCCGAAAAACGAACAAGAAAATATAAAAGTATATGTAGAAGAATATGGAACAACAGGAAGAATGATAGCCGATGCGTTAGCAACCAGACAATATCCAATACAAATCGTAGAAGATTATCAACAAGCCGATTATTTTATCACCTATTTATCAGGAAAGACAACCAAAGAAACCGTATGGGATTTGAATTTAAAAGATATGATAGGAGAAAAATACGAAGCATGGATGGCAACTGGCAATCAAATAAAGCAAAATGGAGGAAAGAGAATAACCATTGTGAATTTCAACACAGCCTTCATTCTAGATGGAATTGAGCAATATTCAGATGCCATTTTAGGTGGATTTAGAACCTATACTTGTGCGATTATGGACGTGATGACTGGAAAAGTACAGGCAACAGGAGTGTTACCATTTACGTTACCAGCTAACAGCGACGTAGTAGCGATTGATGAAAAGGGAGAATGTGCTTCTCCAAATGATGTTCCTGGCTATGATAAAACACAATATATGAAAGATAATAAGGTTTATGAATATATCGATCAACAAGGAAACAAATATGTTTGTGGGTTTGGACTAAATGAAAAATAAATTTAATACTAGAAAATGATTTTGGGGACGGAGGAAAAAATCATGATGAGTGGTAAGTTTGAATAGTAACTTGCCACTTTTTTAGTCAATCATGATTTTTTCCTCCGTCCCCAAAATCATCTTCCAGTCCTAAATTTTTGATCAGATTTTTAATTTTTATTTACAATTTCTAAAATTTTATCATCTTATTAATAAATCCAGAGAAGAGAAAAAATACAAGGAAATAATAAAATAAAATCAAAAAAGCTTCTATATAGGAGCTTTTTCTAATGCAAAATAGAATTCGAATGATATATAAAAATAACATAAAAAGTGCACCTTTTTTGTCAAATAGTAGACAAAAATTTCATAATATGATATAAGATAAAATACAATAACATAATTCGTTTTTAGAAAAAATTTCAAGGCTTGTATATAAAGCAAAATAAACAAATTTCAATATATCATATTAAATGGAGGAGAAGAAATGAAGGAATTACTAAAACAAGAAAGAGCTGTCACATTAATTGCATTAGTACTAACTATAATCATATTAATGATATTAGTAGTAGTAAGCATAGCAACCTTAACAGGAGATAATGGAATCTTGACTAAAGCACAAGAAGCAAGAGAGGCAACAAAAAAAGCAGAAATTGATGAGCAATTAAGATTAGCAGGGCTAAGTGCCAAAATAAAAAAAGAAGGGGGAGACATTACCATAGAGGAATATCTACAAGAATTGAGAGAAGAGAAAGTCGATTTTGTAGAAGGAGACACAGAAAAATATGGTGATTTATATGAAATATACAAAAAGGTAATCATAGTGGAAGGAAAATATATCTATGGATTAAATGAAAAAGATGGTGATGTCATATTTGAGGAAAAAGGGACAGAAAATAAAATAAAACCAACTGTAAAATCGATAGAAATAATAGAAAAGAAAGAAACTACTATCAAAGTAAAAGTAACAACACTAAGGAATGTTGGCGGAAAATTAAGATATTACATTAAAGAAGAAAATGTAGAAGAATATGACTTTATAGAGGAACAAGAAGGAGAAGAATATACTTTTAAGAATTTAGACCAAAACACAACTTACAGTAAAATCAAAGTAGAAGCCATAGCACCAAATGGAGAAACAGCCTACTTAGAAATAGAGATAAGTAATGTACCAAGCCTAGCAACAGAAGGAGCAGTAACATTAAGCTATCGTGCCAATGGACAAGCAATAGGAGCAGATACATGGACAAAAGGACCAGTTACGGTAACGGTAAAAGTGAATTCCAATATCAATATGCAAGGCTATACCTTGCAAACAGCTCAAAGTACAGGAATAGAAAGAACAGGAGAAATAGACTGGAAAGAAACAGCAAACCAAATCTTTACCACAAAAGGGACTATCTATGCTAGACTAATCGATAAAACCAATGGTTCGAAAGGAAAAGAGTACACAAAAGCAATTGATAAGATTGATACCACAGTACCAACCATTGACATGGAGGCAACCCAAAAAAGTGTAACGGTAACAACTAATAGCATTACCATAACAGCCAGTGCAACCGATGCAGAAAGTGGAATCGCAAAGTACAGTTTTAGTAGAGATGATGGAACTAATTGGATACCAACAGAAGGTCAAACAGAAGCCCAGTATACATTTCAGAAGTTAGAACAAAATAAACCATATCATTTAAAAATCAAAGTAATAGATAAGGCAGGAAATGAGACGATATCAGAAATTATAACAAAGGCAACTGATCCTGTTCCAGGAAACGAAGTAAATATTGGATTTACTTATAGTAAGACAAATTGGACAAATGACAATATAGGTGTAACTATTACCAATAAGACAGGAAATAATACTTATAAAATAGAATTTAAACATGGTGGTCAGGAGGTTTGGGAAGAATATACACGACCTATAAACATGGAACACAATGGTTATATTTATGCTAGATTAAAAGATAGTACTGGACAGGTAGGGGGATATGCAACAGGAAATGTATTAAACATTGATAAATTACCTCCAAATCCATTTACGCCAATTGCTACAAGTACACACAATAGTATCAATATTACAGCAAGTACTACTGACCAAGTAGCAACATCACAAAATGGGTGTAGTGGTGGAATTCAATACAGATTTCAATCTGGAGATGGAAGCTGGTCAGATTATCAGACAAATGAAAATTTCACATTTAATAACTTAGTAGCAGGTACCAATTATACGATAACGGTTGAAGCAAAAGATGTAGCAGGAAACACAACAACAGGGACAGTGACGATAAAAACAAAAGCTACTTATATGGTGACATATAATAATAATGGGGGGACAGGAGCACCACCAAGTCAAACAAAAATAGAAGGAACGCATTTAACCTTAAGTGCTAAAAAACCGACTCGAGTGGGTTATGCTTTTTTGGAATGGAAGGATAGCACAGTTGCTAATGCTAATACCTATTATCCTGGTTCTTTATATACTAAAGATTCAAATTTGAATTTATATGCTTTATGGGAGAAGGGTACCATTTATTTTAGTGCAGGTTATTCTGCTACCGTTACCTCTCCTCAAACTGAAGAAAATACTATAAATAGTTGGAAATCTGAAATTACTGTTTCAGAGGAATCTGACATTTCTTATACAGTGACAAATCCTACTGCTACCAGTTGGTGTGCATTCTATGTTTTTGTTGATGATAAGAAAGTTGCTACTCGTGTTAATACTGGCACATATAAGGTAACTGTTCCAGCTAATTCTAATGTGAGATTTGAAATTCACTCAACTGGTAATTCTACCACGCAGGGTAGAACTTTGACTGGTAAAATAGATTCTATTGTGGGTAGACAGTCAGGTACGACATATACAAAGAAGATTTCTCCTATTATAACAAGTAATGGTGCTAATCTCTATGTTTATTCGCCGTCAGAAACAGTGTATAAAAGTAAGTCCGTGAGTTCAAGTTTTATTGTTCCAGAAGATTGTGATGTTCGATTTAGTGCTAAAGGTTCACATACGAGTGGTGGAAATCGACAGACATACCTTAGAGTTGATGGAGTGGATGTAGGAAATTTGACAGGTTCTTTAACAAAAGACTATCGAACTTGCCGTATTATGAAAAATTCAAGAGTGTCGCTTCGTGTGGATGTTGGAGGTGATGTTAATAAAACAGCTGAGCAATATGGAGAAATTGAAAGCATAACTGGATTATGGTCAGGTGTGTCTTATCCTTTTAAATAATTATTAGAAATGTGAGTAGTGAAATAATTTAAGCTCAAAAGTGATTTTGGGGACGGAGGAAAAAATCATGATGAGTGGTAAGTTTGAATAGTAACTTGCCGCTTTTTTAGTCAATCATGATTTTTTCCTCCGTCCCCAAAATCATTTTTTTCTAAAATTTTTTCAAAACCCTTTCAAAAAACAACAAAATAGTATAAAATAATAGAAAATTATATTATAGGAGAGGAACATGAACAAAAAATGGCAAATCTATGAAACAGATGAAAACAAAATCAAAGAAATAGAAGAAAAATACCAAATCAACAAACTATTAGCCACTATTTTGATAAACAGAAATATCACGCAAGAGGAAGAAATACGATTATTTTTAGAACCAACTAGAAAGGATTTTCACGACCCATTTTTAATCACAGACATGAAAAAAGCGGTAGAAAGAATCATCCAAGCCATCGAAAAGCAAGAAAAGATTACCATTTATGGAGATTACGATGTAGATGGCAT
This sequence comes from uncultured Clostridium sp., assembly GCA_948470605.1. Lineage (GTDB taxonomy): Bacteria > Bacillota > Clostridia > TANB77 > CAG-508 > CAG-269. Next base: position 28,949 of record CAOKPI010000005.1, read on the forward strand.
TACCAGCATAACTGTATTAAAGAGTTTTTTAGAAGACAGAGGCATAGAGGTAGACAGCTATATTCCCAATCGATTAGAGGAAGGATATGGTTTAAATAAGGAAGCAATTGGGAAAATTGTAGAAAAGGGATGTCAATTAATGATTACTGTTGATTGTGGTATATCAGCAATAGAAGAAATTGCCTATGCCAATTCATTTGGGATAGAAACCATTGTAACAGACCATCATGAGCCTGGGAATGAACTACCACAAGCTATTGCAGTAATTGACAATAAAAGAAAAGACAGTCAGTATCCTTTTCGAGAATTGGCAGGAGTAGGAGTTGTTTTTAAGCTAATTCAAGCCATTGGCATTACTTTAGGATTAAAAGAAGAGGAATATCTTAAATATTTGGATATTGTATGTGTGGGAACTATATCAGATATTGTCCCATTAGTCAACGAAAATAGAGTGATTGCCAAGCTAGGTTTAATGTTAATTCGTCAAACGAGAAATATCGGTTTACGTTCTATTATCAATTCTTCTGGCTATACTAAAATAGATTCCAATAGTATTTCTTTTGGGATAGCACCTAGAATTAATGCTTGTGGAAGAATGGGAAAAGCAGAAGAAGCCCTGGAGCTATTGTTATGCAAAAATATTAATTATGCCAATGAATTGACAAAAAAATTAAATGAACATAACCGAGTAAGACAGGAAACGGAGAAAAATATTTTTGAAAATGCGGTTCAGCAAATTGAAAAAGAACAGTTAGATAAAAATAATGCTATCATTGTAGGAGGAGAAAATTGGCATCATGGTGTGATTGGAATTGTATCTTCTAAAATTACAGAAATGTATTTCAAACCAAGCATTTTATTGAGTTTTGAAGAAGACGGCTTAGGAAAGGGGTCTGGAAGGAGTATACCTGGATTTGATTTACATGATGCTTTAATGCAATGTGGAGATACGATTGAAAAGTTTGGCGGTCATAGTATGGCTGTCGGAATTACCGTACAAAAAGATAATTTCTTAAAATTTAGGGAAGCATTTGAAAAAATAGCATCGGAAGCTCATATGGATGAAATCATACCAGTGATTCAAGTAGATAGCAAAATTGATGTAAAAGATATTAACAAAGACATGGTAGAAAGTTTAAAACAGCTAGAGCCTTTTGGAGAAGGCAATAGAATGCCAGTGTTTGTGTTTAGAAATTTGAAAATTGATTCCATTCGAGCCTTATCAGAAGGAAAACATTTAAAATTAACATTAAAGGATAATAATACGATTATAAGTGCTATTGGATTTAATTTAGGACAGTTGTCTGAAGAGTATACGATTGGTGATAAAATCGATGTGGTTGGTGTCCTTGAGATTAATAGTTTTAATGGGGTGGATAGCTTGCAAATTAATTTAAAAGATATTATGAGGTCTTTATAATAAAATCTATTTAAATTTATTAGTATTTTTCTAAAGTGACTCCCAACTGCGGACCAACTGTAACAAAAGTAACAGTTGGTAACCTTGCTGGTCCCCACGATTTGTCACTTTATAAAAATATAATAAATTTTAAATAAAAAAAGAAACAAAGAATAAAATAAAAGGGAGGCTTAATGGTGCAAGAGGAAAAAGAAATAACCATACAAGATGTAATCAATAAAAGAAAACAGCATACGAAAAAAGTAGATGTAAAACTAATTAAGAAGGCATTTGATTATGCTGATAATCATCACGGAAATCAATGTAGACAATCTGGTGAACCATATATTATCCATCCTCTTAATGTTGCCTATATTTTAGCAGATATTGGTTTAGATGATAGTACCATAAGTGCTGCCCTTTTACATGATGTGGTGGAGGATACAGAAATAACCGATCAAGAAATTAGACAAGAGTTTGGGTCAGAGATTGCAGAAATGGTAGAAGGGGTTACCAAATTAGGGAGCATGCAATTTGCCTCCATTGAAGAACGACAAGTAGAAGATTATAGAAAAATGTTTTTAGCCATGGGAAAAGATATTCGAGTCATTCTAATCAAATTAGCCGATAGGCTTCATAATATGAGAACTTTAAAATATCTAAAAAGAGATAGACAAATTGCCAATGCTAAGGAAACGATGGAATTATATACCCCTCTTGCGAATCGTTTGGGTTTGTATTCCATTAAATGGGAATTAGAGGATTTAGGTTTTAAATATTTATATCCAGAAGAATATCACGAATTAGTAGAAGGAATTAATAAAAAGAGAGAAGAGAGACTGAAATTCATTGAAAAGATTATGGATGATATTCGTGTGGAGTTAAAAAAACAAAAAATAGAAGCAGAAGTAACAGGAAGAGCAAAGCATTTATATAGTATTTATCGAAAGATGAAAAGAGATAACAAGACACTTGATCAGATATATGACTTGTTTGCTTTGCGTATTTTAGTTCATTCGATCAAAGATTGTTATGCAGCATTGGGAATTGTGCATGAGATGTATAGTCCTATGCCAGGAAGATTCAAAGATTATATTGCTGTACCTAAACCCAATATGTATCAATCCATTCATACTACTTTGTTAGGAGATAAAGGAACACCATTTGAGGTACAGATTCGTACTGGGGATATGCACCGAGTAGCTGAATATGGTATTGCGGCTCATTGGGCTTATAAGGAAGCCAATTATTTTGGCAAAAAAACATCAGTAAAAGTAGAAGAAGACAAATTAGCTTGGTTAAGAGAAACCTTAGAGTGGCAAAGAGAAATGCAAGACCCACAAGAATTTTTAACCACTTTAAAAACAGAACTGTTTGAAGATGAAGTGTATGTTTTTACGCCAAAAGGTGCCATAAAGGTTTTACCAAGAGGAGCAACACCAATCGATTTTGCTTATACCATACATGCAGAAATTGGTCATCATATGACAGGTTGTAAAATTAACAGTAAAATGATGCCAATCGTTACCCCCTTAAAAAGTGGAGATATTGTCGAAATCATTACTTCTGATAAATCCAAAGGACCAAGTAGAGATTGGTTGAAATTTATTAAAAGTACCAGTGCTAAAAATAAAATTTTAGCTTGGTTTAAAAAAGCACAAAAGGCAGAAAACATCGAAAAGGGAAAAGATTTAATTGATAAAGAATTAAAAAGAATCGGATTTTCTCATACTAATTTGTTCAAACCAGAATATATCGAACCAATGCTAGATAAATATAAATATAAAAATATAGATGAGATGTATGCAGCTGTTGGCTTTGGTGCCAATTCATCGGTAAAAGTAATTGCTAGAATGTTACAAGAATACCGAAAAGAACATGAAGAAGAAAATATTGAGGCTAAAATTGAAGAACTAGCAAAGGCAAGACAAAAACGTCCTAAACCATCTAATTCAGGCATTATTGTCAAAGGAATTGATAATTGCCTTGTGAAATTATCAAAATGTTGTAATCCCCTTCCAGGAGATGAAATTGTAGGTTATATCACAAAAGGAAGAGGCGTTTCTGTCCATAGAAAAGATTGTGTTAATATTGGAGAATTATTGGCAGAAGAAAACAGAATGATTAATGTAGAATGGTATGAGGAAAATGAATCTTCTTATCAAGTGGATATCGAAGTATATTCAAATGATAGAGCAGGATTATTGATGGATATATTAAAGGAAATTGGAACAACAAAAGCAAAAATACTTGGGGTTAATACTAAAACAACGAAGGAAAGAATTGCCATTATGGAAATTACACTAGAGATTGAAAATTTAGAGGAATTAAATAAGGCACAAAGAGCAGTTAGAAAAGTAAATAGTGTTTATGAAGTGAAGAGAAAAAAATAATGTGACAAGAGGGGCGCCCCTTTTTGTCACATGAAAGGAGAAAGAAATGAAATGAAATTAAAGGAACTGAAGATAGATACCTGGATGGGAGATGCTACCAATTGTTATATTCTAGTAGATGAGGAATCTAAAGAAACTATGGTAATTGACCCAGCAGGAGAAGTGGGAAAAATAGAAGAACTGATTAACATTATGCAGGGCAAATTGAAATATATTTATTTAACACATTGCCATGGGGACCATATATTAGGAGTAACGGAATTGAAAAAGCAATGTGGAGGAAAGATATTAATTCATAGAGAAGATAGTGACGGATTGAATAATCCTAATATTAACTTGACTCCTTATATTGGCGTGGGAGAGATTGAATTAGAGGCTGATTCTAGAATCGATGATGGGGATTTGATTCATTTAGGAAATATAGAGTTTAAGGTTCTTCATACACCAGGTCATACGAAGGGGAGTACCAGTCTTTATTGCGAAGAAGAGAATTGCTTGTTTTCGGGTGATACTATTTTTAGAGGTACTTGGGGAAGAACGGATTTACCTACCTCTAGTAGAGAGGATATTATGAAATCGATTGAAGATAAAATTATGGTTTTACCAGATGAAACGATTGTGTATCCAGGTCATGGCATGATGGCTATGTTAAAAGATGAAAAACCAATTTATCTCGAGTTGAAGCCTAAATTGTTTTGAAAGTGTTGCAAATTGGGTGGGATAAATGTATAAGAAGAAAGAAGTGATAAAATGGATAAAACAGAACCTAGAACATTAGCAGGATTTATGGAATTATTACCAAATGAGCAAATTTTATTGGAACAAATGAAACAAACCATAGAAAATACCTATCAAAAATTTGGATTTTTGCCATTAGACACACCAGTAATAGAGTTATCAGAGGTATTATTAGCCAAAGCAGGAGGAGAAACCGAAAAGCAAATCTATCGATTTAACAAAGGGGAAACCGATTTATCTTTAAGATTTGATTTAACCGTTCCACTTTCCAAATATGTTGCTAAAAACTATGGCAATCTTAGCTTTCCTTTTAGAAGGTACCAAATTGGAAAAGTGTATCGTGGCGAAAGAACACAAAAAGGAAGATTTCGTGAATTTTATCAATGTGACATCGATGTCATTGGTGATGGAGAATTAGCCATTATCAATGATGCAGAGCTTCCAAGTGTTATTTATACGATATTTAAAGAATTGGGATTTGATAATTTTACGATTTGTATTAATAATCGTAAAATATTAAATGGTTTATTTGAAAGTTTAGGGCAAAAAGAAAATGCCGTTGAGATTTTAAGAGTCATTGATAAAATTGATAAAATAGGAAAAGAATCTGTAATAGAAGAATTAGCTAAATTAAAGGTAGAAAAAAACGAAATCGAAACCATTATGAATTTTATTGCCATAGAGGGAAGTTCGGATAAAAAAATAGAAAGTTTAGAGAATTTAGGAATCGAAAATGAAATATATGCCAAAGGAGTAGAAGAATTAAAACAAGTGGTAAAAAATATTCGATTATTTGGCGTTCCAGATAGCAATTTTAAAGTGGATTTAACCATTGCAAGAGGATTGGATTATTATACAGGAACTGTGTACGAAACTTTTTTAAATGATTACAGAGAGGTTGGCAGTGTGTGCTCTGGCGGAAGATATGAAAATTTAGCAGAATATTATACAGACAAAAAGCTACCAGGTGTTGGAGTTTCCATTGGCTTAACGAGATTATTCTACAAACTAAATGAATTAAATTTAATCCAAGCAGAACAAAAGTCAGTGTCACAAGTATTGATTATACCAATGATAGAGGATTTGGAAAAACCCATTAAATTAGCGACTGATTTGAGAAAACTGGGTGTGAATACAGAGGTATATCTAAATGATAAAAAATTGAAAGCTAAGTTTAAGTATGCCGATAAATTGAAAATTCCTTATGTGGTTGTGATAGGAGATGATGAGATTATCACAAATACAGCTAATGTTAAGAATATGGAGACAGGAGAGGAGAAGAAGGTTAAGCTAGAGGCAAGTGAGATTTGTAAAATTATGTGAAATATAGTAGTAAGACCAACGAACCAGCGGAAGTTCTTTCCCCGCTGGTTTGTTCCTTTCTATCGTTTTATCATAAACGTCCCCACTTACTCCCGGAACCAGTGGGGACATTTTTTATTTATAAAGCAAAGTAATTTTATTACCATTCTTTTCGATAAAACCCTCTTCTTTCAAAAGCTTTAATTCTCGCATCATAGCACTTCTGTCAACACTTAGATAATCAGCCAAATCGGTCAAAGAAAAAGGCAGAGAAAAAGATTTACTTAAATTTCTAGTAGACAACATCGTAAAATAGCCAATCAATTTATCACGAATCGACCTTTTGGTAAGTAATTCAATTCTCATATTTAAATCGGTAACTTTACTCAAAATTAATTCTGGCAAGTCTTCTGCTAGTTCTTGATGGAATTTACAAGTATTTCTACATTTTGTGTGAATATCATTATAACCATAGAAAAGTACCTCGCATTTTTCGCGAGCTTCTACCAGTAACTCATTATTAGTCGTAATGGTATAAAACACTTCTCCAAAAACATCATTTTTAGAAAAATGTTCTACAATGGTTCTGTTACCATTTAAGTCATAACGTACTAAATCTGCATTTCCACTTGTTAAAATGCAAAATTGATTTCTTTTTTTGATATAACTAGTAATGACCTCATTTTTGGAAAAAGCCTTTTTTTGTACCCTGTGGCAACTTTTTTCAAATTTGTCAATTAGTTCTTCTATACTAAAATTAATGTCCATTTTATTTTCTCCTTGTCTTGATTATAGCAAAAAAACGTTGCAAATGCAACTGATTTTCCAAACGATGGGACATGGGGACGTAGATAATGTCCCTATGATAAATAATGACATCAACCAATGTGTTATCTATTATTTTTTTACACCTTGTGTGTCGCAACCTCCTGAATTTTAAAATAGATGGTTGCTCCAATCGCACTCGCTTCCGCTCGTTTAGTCGCTTACGCGGTGTTGCAAAAATAATAGATAACACATTAGTTAGAAATTTTGAGTATACAGGGACATTATCTACGTCCCCATGTCCCAAGTTGCATTGTAATACAATTGTAACACAAATGTCATATTCGACAAAAACTTACATGAAAGCTTATTTAGAAAATGGAAAACTATGTTAGTTGCTTTTGCAACAGAAATGAAAAAATCTTTTTATATAATAAGAACATACACAAAAAAGAAAAGGGGAACGAACATGAAAATTATAAAAAGAGATGGAAGAGCAGTAGACTACGATAGAGAAAAGATAAAAATTGCCATTGAAAAGGCAAATGAAGAAGTTAGAGCAAAAGAAAGAGCGACCAAAGAAGAGATTAAAAATATCATTGCGTATATTGAAGAATCCAATAAAAAGAGGATGTTGGTAGAGGACATTCAAGATATTATAGAAGAAAAGTTAATGGAAATTGATAAATATGAGTTAGCGAAAAAATATATTGTATATCGTTATACCAGAGCTTTGGTAAGAAAGCAAAATACAACAGATGAGTCTATTTTAGGGTTACTTAGAAATGAAAATAAAGAGTTGGCAGAGGAGAATTCCAACAAAAATACCTTATTGGCTTCTACTCAAAGAGATTACATCGCAGGAGAAGTTTCCAGAGACTTAACCAAAAGATTGTTATTGCCAGAAAAGATAGTCAAAGCAGATGAAGAGGGTGTTTTACATTTCCATGACGCTGATTATTTTGTGCAACCAATTTTTAACTGTTGTTTAATCAATATAGCAGATATGTTAGACAATGGAACCGTCATGAATGGAAAGATGATTGAAACCCCAAAAAGTTTTCAAGTGGCATGTACCATTACAACGCAAATTATTGCAGCAGTGGCTAGTAATCAATATGGTGGGCAATCTGTAGATATGATTCATTTAGGAAAATATCTAAGAAAAAGCTATGATAAATTCAAAGAAGAAATGCAAGAAAAATATCAAGGAAAAATACCAGAAGACACACTAGAAGAGATTGTGCAAGATAGATTACAAGCAGAAATAAGAGCAGGAGTACAAACCATTCAATATCAAATTAATACCTTAATGACAACCAATGGGCAATCACCATTTGTTACATTATTTTTACATTTGGAAAAAGATGACCCATATATCAAAGAAAATGCTATGATTATTGAGGAAGTAATCAAACAGAGATTACAAGGAATTAAAAATGATAATGGTGTTTATGTGACACCAGCTTTTCCAAAGCTAGTTTATGTATTAGATGAATGTAATAATTTGACAGGGGGAGAATACGATTATTTGACCAAATTAGCGGTTGAGTGTTCTGCCAAAAGAATGTATCCAGATTATATTTCTGCCAAAAAGATGCGTGAAAATTATGAAGGTAATGTATTTAGCCCAATGGGTTGTAGAAGCTTTTTATCACCATGGAAAGACGAAAAGGGAAATTATCAATTTGAAGGAAGATTTAATCAAGGGGTAGTAAGCATTAATTTACCACAAATTGGAATTATAGCAGATGGTGACGAAGAAAAATTTTGGCAAGAATTAGACGAAAGACTAGAACTATGCAAAGAAGCCCTAATGTGTAGACATTATGCACTACTAGGAACCAAATCAGACATCAGTCCTATCCATTGGCAATATGGAGCTATCGCGCGTTTACAAAAAGGAGAAACCATAGATAAGTTATTGTTGGGTGGCTATTCAACCATGTCTTTAGGCTATATTGGATTATACGAAGTAACTAAGCTAATGACAGGGGAATCCCAAACGACAGAGAAGGGACATGAATTTGCTCAAAAATTGATGAAATATTTGAGGGGAACAACAGACAAATGGAAAAAAGAAACGAATATTGGATTTGCTTTATATGGCACACCAGCAGAGAGTTTATGTTATAAATTTGCTCGCATTGATAAAGAAAAATTTGGAACGATTAAAGATGTGACAGATAAAGGTTATTATACGAATTCTTATCATGTGGATGTAAGAGAAAAAATCAATGCTTTTGATAAATTGTCTTTTGAAAGTGAATTTCAAAAAATATCTTCTGGCGGTTCTATTTCTTATATTGAAATACCAAATATGAATAAAAATTTAAAAGCGTTAGAGACAGTTGTAAAATTTATTTATGATAACATTCAATATGCGGAATTTAATACGAAATCAGATTTTTGTCATGAATGTGAATTTGATGGAGAAATTATTATCAATAAAGAGAATGAGTGGGAGTGCCCAAATTGTGGGAATAAAGACCATAACAAAATGACAGTGGTACGAAGAACGTGTGGCTACTTGGGAGAGAATTTTTGGAATGTGGGGAAAACAAAGGAAATTAAACAGAGAGTCATGCATTTGTAGGAAGCTTGCCAAGAAGGTGAATCTTTCTTGGCAATTTTTATCCTATTTATTATCATTCTGTTTTAAAAAAATTTTTAGTAACTGTTCTCTACAACTATTTTCAAACTCATCATTTAAAGGTTCTAAGATAGTGTCTTCTTGAAATTTTCTATCCAAACAATATTTAATAATATAATCAGCAAGTTCGGGGTTTTTTGAAAGAAGAGGACCATGTAAATAAGTAGCAATCACATTTTTTTGAAAAAATCCTTCTCCGACATCTGAAAATTGATTACCATTTCCAGATAGAACAGTTCCAAAAGGAGTTGTAATATTAAAAGTTTGTCCACCATGATTTTCAAATCCAATAATTTTTATTTTCTTATGATTCAGTTCTGTTTCAATCACGATATTACCAATACATCTCTTTTTTCTATCATGGATAGCCTCTGTATAATAATCAAAGATTTCTAAACCAGGAATGACATTTCCTTCTACACCTTTATAGTATTTACCAAATAACTGGTAAGAACCACAAATTAACAAGAAAAAGACTCCACTGTCAATAGCTTCTTGGATAGAATCTTTATATTGGAGCAAATCCTGAGCTAGGATTCCTTGTTCCTGGTCAGCACCTCCGACCGGCAAAAACTAAGTCATAGCTTTTAAAATCAGGAGGTGTATCACCAATGGAATAAGTTTCAATGACAGCTTGAAATCCACGCTGTTCTAATCGATAGCGTAAAACTTGAATATTTCCAAAATCTCCATATAATTCTAAAATATCGGGATATAAATATAATATTTTTAATTCTTTCATCATTTCTCCTTTTTAGAAAAGAGAGACAGATTTGTGACAAGAGGGGCGCCCCTTTTTGTCACAAAAAACAATAAAAAGAGCATGTTAAATTATATCATTTTTTGTGACAAAAAGGGGCGCCCCTCTTGTCACAAATCTGTCTCTCTTTCATTTTAATTTCAAAATTTCATTTCGAGTTGGTTGCAAAGAAGTATAGTTAGCGATAACATATTTTTTAACATCGGTTTGATAAAATTTTTCGACTGCTTCATGTAAATCCAAATAAGGTTCAATTTTATCGATAGGAAATCCAGCTGTTTTAATGCGAATGGCAATGTCATAGGCACGGGTGCCAGATGTGACGATTCTTGTTACATGGTTTAAGGTATCAAAGTTAATGTCCCAAATCCAAGATACATCATGTCCATCTGCGAGATTATCATTTAAGACAAATAATAATTCTTTTTCGTCTTCGTCTTCGTTTAAAATTCTTAGACTAACATTGCTACCAGTTGGGTTTTTGGCTAAATTGATAATGGTTGGAATACCTTTTATTTCTAATTCTTCTAAGCGACCATTGTTTAATACAAAAGTGGATAATGCTTTTTGAATATTTTCTGTATCAATGTTATACAAACTAGCACAAGAGATAACCGCAACCAAATTATAAATGTTGTATATGCTGTTAAATCTAGTTTGGTAGGTAATACCATTAACAGCAAAGGTACGACTTTTTAAATCTACATGAGTCGCTAGTTTATAGATTTCATTGTCTCCATAATTACAATTAGGACATTTGAATTTGCCAATATGAGAATATTGATAGTATTCATATTCGATACGTGTATTACAGAAAGGACAAAATTTTCCTTCTCCAGCTTCTTTCATGTCATCGGTAGCATAGTCGTATTTTTCAACACTAAAATAATATACATTATGATTGTCTGGATTAGCTTGTCCAAGTCTTGCTACATTAGGGTCATCGTTATTTAAGATTAAATTTCCAGTATAAGTTTTTAAAAATTCTTGGATTCTTAAAATGAGAGATTCTACCTCACCATTACGGTCTAATTGGTCACGGAAAAAATCAAGAATGACCAAAGTATCTAGTTTTAAATCCTTGAAAATGACTGGTACATAACCTTCATCCACTTCAAATACCAAATAATCAGCTTTTATTTTACCAGTTAAAGAGCAATTTTTTAAAAGGGTTGATAAAATACCAGTTTCCATATTGTTTCCTTCGATGTTACTGATTACTTTTTTACCAGCTGTTTTGAAAACATGACCAATGGCATTGTTTGTCATGGTTTTCCCATTGGTTGCTGTGACTGCAATGATGGGACAATCGATTTTAAAATATTGGAATATTTGGGGGTTCCAATCATATGCTATTTTTCCTAAAAAGTTACCACCCTTCTTGTGTGCGATTTTTAATACAATGTGTAATATTTTCATGGTTAATACAATAAAAAAGTTTTTCATGTTTATCTTTTTCCTTTCATTTTGTTACATTATATCATAAGAAAAAAAAATGAACAATAAATTTTGAAAATGTATTGACTTTAACCATAAGAAAGGTGGTATAATGTATAATATCAAATACATAATTTGTCAAGGGAGGTATTTATGGAAAAAGCAAAGGTTTATTTTACAAAGGAGATTACGCCAGAAAATGTTGTTAAAATGTATGAAAAATTAGGTGTAACATTACCAGGAAAGGTAGCAGTTAAATTACATTCAGGTGAAAAAGGAAATCAAAATTATGTAAAACCAGAATTTGTAAAACCAATGATTGAAAGGGTAAAGGGAACCGTAGTAGAATGTAATACGGCTTATGAAGGAGCTAGAAATACCACAGAAAGACATAAAAAGCTAATGGAAGAACATGGATGGAACCAATATTTTGAGGTAGACATTATGGATGCAGAAGGACCAGACAAAATATTAGAAATACCAAATAGAAAAGTGATTCAAAAAGATTATGTAGGAAAACATATTGACAACTATGATTCTATGTTAGTATTATCTCATTTTAAAGGACATCCTATGGGAGGCTATGGTGGAGCCATCAAACAATTATCAATTGGAGTAGCATCTGCACATGGAAAAAGATACATTCATTGTATTGGTAAAAAAGATGGAACATTTGAAGATATGTTCCGAGTTGACCAAAATAAGTTTTTAGAAGCAATGGCAGATTCAGCCTTTGCAGTCGCAAAGCATTTTGCAAACAAAATTGCCTATATTAATGTGATGTGCAATATGTCAGTCGATTGTGACTGTTGTGCTACAGCAGAAGACCCATGTATCAAAGATATTGGAATTTTGGCTAGTTTAGACCCAATTGCCATTGACCAAGCCTGTATCGATTTAGTCTATGCTTCTGAAGATTCAGGAAGAGACCACTTTATCGAAAGAGTGGAAAGCAAAAATGGAATTCATACCATAGAAGCAGCAGCTGAACTTGGCTTTGGAACAAGAGAATATGAATTCATTAACATAGATGAAAGATAAGTTTTTGATTAGGAGGAATTTATTATGATGGAAAAAGTAGAAACCATAAAAAAACAAAAAAGTTTATTAGAAATATTTTCAAGTAAAAAGGCAAAATATGTCATAGGAACCATTTTATTAAGTGGAATCGGAATTGCTTTACCAAGAATATTTCATATGTTAGCAGGTAACTCAGCAGGGGCAACTTTTTTGCCAATGCATATTACTGTTTTGATAGCAGCTTTCACATTTGGTGCTATTAGTGGTAGTGTTGTGGCTGGAAGTTCTATTGTGTTTAGTTATTTATTGACAGGGATGCCAAGTCTAGCTAGGTTACCTTATATGTTAATCGAACTTTTACTATATGCTATTTTAGTAAGTCTATTCAATAAAAAATTTAATGCTTATGTGTCCTTAATAGCAACCATTGTTTTAGGAAGAATTTTGTATGCTGGCGTATTATTTATTGCCATTCATTGGATAGGATTACCAACTTATGGTATTTCTGTGATAGAAAGTATAAAAGTTGGTTTACCAGGAATTGGGATTCAATTACTATGTGTTCCATTTATTGCTAAAGTTATGAAGGAAAGGTTAAATTTGAAAAATGACTGATTTAGAAATCGTGAAAGAAAAATTACAGGAAAATAATGCTAGTTTAGTTGTTTTGTATGCCAATGGCGAAGGGAAAGCCTATTATCAAAATCGAATCACAGACATTAAGGAAATCTTGCAACAAGACAAAATGGCTTTGAAAGGAGCTGTTATTGCAGATAAAGTAATTGGAAAAGTAGCTGGTTCTATTTTGGCAGTCGCAGGAGTAAAAGAAATTTATGCCGATGTGATGAGTCAATATGCGATTCCAGTATTAGAGCAAAATGGCATCCAATATGAATATAAAAATTTAGTTGATTATATTCAAAATAATGATAAAACGGGAATGTGTCCAATGGAGAATAAGTATAAAGAGGAAAAGGATATTCATAAGATTTTTAAGGAAATGATAGGGGACATGGGGACGTAGATAATGTCCCCTATAGGATAGGAGTTTTTATGGAGATAGATTTAGTAAGAAAACATTTAGATTTTTATGATGATGTCATAAAAAATATGATAAGTTTAAGAATGTCTTTTATGCCAATTGTGGCACATATAAAGATAAAAAACAATATGCCACTTTTTCAGGAAAAAAGAGAAAATGAGATTTATGAAAGTATGGATATATTTGCTGAAAAAAGTGGAGTGGACAGTGATTTGATAAAAGATATTTATAGATTGATTATGACAAATGCTCTAAAGCTACAAGAAAGTATAATAGAGGAGGAGACAGAAATAAAAAAGAATGGTGATTTTTCCAATTTAGAACCGATTAAAAAGAATTTTGAAAAATTAGATGCCATCCTTGAAAAAGAGCTTCCTGAAATTATGTTAGATATTAGGAAGGAATGTGATTTGAAAAATATCAATTTAACGCAAGTAGCAACTTGGTATTACCAAGACAAAATTCATTTATAATCGAATTGGAAATGTAGAAAGTGACAATATTTGGCAATATATTTTTTTTGGGATTTTTGCTATAATGTAATAAAAAAAGGAGCGAATTCATGCCAAAAAAGTATTTAGAAAAAAATGTATTAGATGCAGCAATAGAAAGATTAGAGATTATTTTTCATGAATTTGAAAATATTTATTTTTGTGTTAGTGGTGGAAAAGATAGCTCAGTTATGGTACAGCTTGCCAATATGGTAGCAGAAAGAAGGAACAAAAAATTTGATGTATTATATATAGATTTTGAGGCACAGTATAAAAAAACAATTGAACACATATATGACTTGAAAACTTTACCTCAAATTAGGGATTTTTACCATATAGCACTTCCAATGGCTTTAAGAAATGCTGTATCGGTATTACAACCAAAATGGATTTGTTGGGAAGAGGAAAGTAAACATTTATGGGTAAGAGATATGCCAGAAGATAGCATCAACATAAATAATTGTCCTTTTGAATGGTTTAGAAAAGGAGAAGAATTTGAAGAGTTTATACTACAATTTGCTGATTGGTATCAAAAAAAATATAATACCAAAGTTGCTTGTGGAGTAGGAATTAGAACAGATGAAAGTATCAATCGTTTTAGAACAATTGCATTTCAAGACAAAAAAACAACTTATCAAAATTATCATTGGACTACAAAAATAAAAATACATGAAAAGCATATAGATGTATATAATTTTTATCCTATCTATGATTGGAGTGTTGAAGACATTTGGGGAGCAGTTAGTAAACTTGATTTTAAATTTAATTATATCTATGAATTGATGTATAAAAATGGACTAAGCATTTATGAACAAAGACTTTGTCAGCCATATGGAGATGACCAAAGAAATGGATTAGACCAATTTAAAGCATTAGAATATGATACATGGAGTAAGGTGCTAAATCGAGTAAATGGTGTCAATTTTGGAAATATATATTGCAAAACTACTGCTTTAGGAAATATACGTTCCAGTAAGCCAAACTTTATGTCTTGGCAAGAATATACTGTGTTTTTATTAGAAAGTATAGGAATATATAATGAGGATTTAATGTTACATTATTATAAAAAAATAAAAAAGTTTATAATATGGCATAGAGAAAGAGAAGGAATAGAAATTCCGGATATTCCAGAAACGGCTGAGACTAAATTAGAGAATCAAAAGAAAGCAATTTCTTGGCGAAGGATAGCAAGAGCGATTGAAAAAAATGATTTTTATTTAAAAAAATTATCGTTTGGACAAACTAAAACCGATGATGAAACATTACAAACTTTAATTCATAAATGGGATAATTTATTGAATAAAACAACAAAAACAGATGATAAAACATTAATAAAGATGATTGAAAATATGGAGGAGGATGTATAGAAATTACTACTTAGCCTAGTTACGTTTTATCCTAAAAGTTTATATATTTTTTATAAGTAACAAATCGGGGGGACCAGCAAGATTACAGTCTGTTATGCAATTACAGACTGTTCGTAGCCTAAGAGTTACGAATAAAAAATATATAAACTTTTTAATAAAAATCAATAGGGTTGAGTAGTAACGAATACAACGATATAATGTGAATTGTTTGTGAAAAATATTGACTTTTTCTAAAATACATTTTAAGATAAGAATATATTTTAATATCTATTATTTTTAAAAATTTTAATTCGAAAAATTCCAAACCAAACAAAAAATAAAAAGAAGATGAGAGAGGTGATAAAAAGCAGAAACTAAAAAAAGAAACGACACAACTTTACTAAAAGATAAAGATTGACAAAACAATAAAAACAATATATAATACAGAAAGAAGGGATACCTTGAAATTTATTACCTATCAACAATATATAGAATACTTAAGAAACAACAAAAATCTAAAATTAAAAGAAAAAGATGTTACTTATCAAATTTATCCATTAGAGGAAAATGAAATTTATCATCCCAAACGAATAGAAACAATTGATAAAAAACATGATAAAATGTTTCGTCATATTCTAAGCAGAAAAAAAGAAATGATACATTTTTTAAATGAATTTTTAGCATTAAAACAAACCATAAAGCCAGAGCAACTCATGCAATGTCATACCGATTTCATAACCAAACAATACAAAGAAAAGCATTGTGACCTTATCTATCAATTAAAACAAAAACCAGTGTATTTTTTAGTAGAGCATCAAAGTACCATAGACCAAGATATGCCGTTAAGGATATGGGAATATGTGGGTCAAATTATGAGAAAAGAAAGTATTGTGCAAAGAACTTATTTAAGAAAAGACAAAGTGTATCCAGTGGTAGTGCCAATTGTTATTTATACGGGATTTCAAAAATGGAAGGTTAAAACAAATTTTGCACAAAGTCAATATCACTCACCCAATTATGAAGATTATAAAATTAATTTAGAATATAATTTAATAGCAGTACAAGATTATACATTAGAAGAATTGTTAGAGAAGAAAACTTTATTTGCTAGTATTATGATAATCGAGAAATGTAGAGGACTTGAGGAATTAAATCAACAAATCAATAAAATTGTAGAGGTGATAGATGACCCAAAAGATTTGGAAGCATTAGCAGAAATTATTACGAATATTATTGTATTTCGTATTGGTCAAGAAAAGGCAAAGCAATTATTAGAGAAAATAAGAAGAAAGGGGGAATTAGGCATGAGCCCAGTAACTAAAATGCTATTTGATTTAGAGTATAAGAATTGGAAAAAAGGTTTGAGAGAGGGAATCAAAAAAGGAAAGAAAGAAGGCATAAAAGATGGTAGGATAAAAACTATTAAAAATATGATACAAAGTGGCGAGTCAGAAGAAAAAATTATGAAATATACAGAGATTAGTAAAGAAGAATTAAGGCAGATAAAAAGAAAATTAATTGCTTCTTGCTGATAGAAAAATAGAAACAGTTAACCGAATATTAATATTCGGTTTTTTTCTATTGAAAAATAAAGAAAAGTATAGTAGAATGAAGCAAACAAGTATTAGGAAAGGAATTACCTAAAAATGAGGTATGAAAACAATTCAGATAAATTAGAAAAAATCAGACTCGTAAAAGACAATTATTATGTCATATTAGATTTTGATGGAACAGTAACGAGTGCTGATAGCCTTGATTCATGGATGGCAATCATAGACTTTGAAATCTATGGAGAAGAGTGTAAAAAAGAGATAGAACAATTGAATGCAAAATATAAGCCCATAGAATCAGATTATGAATTAGATTATGATATAAAAAAGCAGCATATGGCAGACTGGTATCGAAAAAGTATGGATATCTTATACAAATATCAATTGACATTCTCTAAATTACAAAAAGCATTGCAAAAGGAAAAACTAAAGCTTAGAAAAGGGGCAAAAGAATTCTTAAAAAAGTTACATCAAAAGCAAATACCAGTTATTATCTTGTCAGCTGGTATCAAAAATACCATAGAGGAATTTTTGAAAATACAGCAATGTTATTATGATAATATCTATATTATCAGTAATGAGATTGAATTTAAGGAAGATAACATGCAAAAATTCACTGGTAGGATTCTTCATTCTATGAATAAGGGATTAGAAGGGAATTTGCCACAGGATTTACGAGATAGGATAAACCAAAAGGAATATGCGGTTTTATGCGGGGATATCATTGAAGATATACAGATGGTGAATCAAGAAGATTTAGATAAAACTATAACAATAGGATTTTTAAATAGTAGAGAAAGTGAGAATTTAAGATTTTATCAGGAAAATTATGATATCGTATTAACAAAAGAGGAGGCTTGTTTTCAAGTAATAGAAAAAATAATGTTACGATTTATAGCTTAAATAAAAAACAAATTTAAGAATTGCTAAGCGATGATAATCGCAAAGCAATTCTAGAAATTTCCATATTTATACAGTACGAAGCTTTCCTCCCACAGGGAGAAAATTTCTACTGTATAAAAAATATAATAAATTTAATATAGAAAAGTAGCAAAATAATAAAAATAAGAAAGGAAGATGTGAAAATGAAGAAATTTGGAAATATATTATGGGGAATTGTATTAATTGTAGTGGGGGTTATCTTTGGACTAAATGCTGTAGGATTAACAGATATTAATGTTTTCTTTCGAGGTTGGTGGACTTTATTTATTATTGTACCAAGTTTTATTGAGTTATTTAGAAGCACCAATAAAATGTGGAGTTTTATATGGTTAGTAATAGGAATTGTGTTATTATTATGTGCACAAAATATCTTATCTTTTAGCCTAATCGGAAAATTAATCTTTCCCTTTATTTTAGTTATGATAGGAATTAGTATCATTTTTAAAGATACAGTTAACAAAAAAATAACAGACACAATTAGAACATTAAATAGCAATAAAGGTGATTTTGAGGAGTATTGTGCTACTTTTGGAAGTCAACAAAGTGATTTTTCTGGGCAAGAGTTTCGTGGGGCGAATTTAGATGCTGTATTTGGAAGTGTAGAATTAGACATTTCAAAAGCAATCATCCAAGCAGACCAAGTCATTAATGCGAATGCCATTTTTGGAGGGATTGAGATACGAGTACCAACAGGAGTTAATATCAAGGTAAAATCAACGCCAATCTTTGGAGGAGTCAGTAATAAAGTTAAGACTGAATACAATGAAAGTTTACCAATCATCTATATTAATGGCGTGGCTATGTTTGGAGGTGTTGAGATAAAATGATATCTTTTCAAAAAGTAATTAAATATGGAGCGATAGCATTTGCTATTTATTTATGCTTTATGATTATTAGTATTATAATTGGTACTATTACTGCTATTTTTGGTATTACAGTAGGAATGGAAAGGTTTGAAAATAGTAACAATGAGGCTATGATAACAAAATGGGAGCAGGAATATTCAGATATTACGAGTTTGGATATTGATTTAGATGTTTGTAAATTAGTCATCAAAAAGGGAGATACTTTGAAGGTAACTGCGTCTGAAGTTTCTGACAAATTTCATTGTAAAGTAGAAGGAAAGAACCTAAAAATAGAAGATGAAAATTATCATACACATTTTTTTCATCACATAGAAGATGTGAAATCACAAATTACTATTTATATCCCAGAACACATGAATTTTGATGAGATTACGATAGAAACAGGGGTAAACGAAACCAATATCGAATATCTAAAGGCAGATAAAGTAAATTTAGAGATGGGTGTTGGGAAATATCAAATTGATTCTCTTTTTGCTAAATATGCTAAAATAGAGGCAGGAGCAGGAGAAGCTAATATTGCTAATAGTGATATCGAGGAATTAAAATTAAATGGCGGAATTGGAAAATTAGATTTTACTGGCAAAATTACAAAAACAGCAGATATTGAGTGTGGTGTTGGAGAGTTAGATATTAATTTAGTTGGTCAATGTAGTAATTATCAAATAAAGGCCAAGACAGGATTAGGAAATTTTAAAGTAGATGGACAAAAGGTTAGTGATAAACAAACCATAGGTAATGGAGAGGTTATTGTTAAGGTAGAGGCTGGTGTAGGAGAGACGGTTGTAGATTTTAAAAATGAGGTAGATTAAGGAGCTAATAAACATGATTATTGATGTAGTAGATTTAAATTTTGAAATACTTAATTTTAGTAGAAGATATGATCCACCCAGATATAGAAGAGGAAGAAGTTTATATAATAGCGGTCTCATTACTGTTATAAGTGTTGACAAAAAGGACGAAAAAAATTACACAATTAAAGCATCTGTGGAAGGAAATTATGATAGATATACTACTACTTTAGCAATCACTGGAAATATGATAAAAGAAAGCACATGTACTTGTGAAGATTATTATAATGGAAATTTATGTAAACACATAATAGCTACTTCAATGGAGGTAATAGAACCACATTATGCTAGTACAAAAGAGGGAAGAAAGAAACTTGAAGAAAAGGAAAAAGAAGAGATAAGAAAAAGGTTAGAAGAAATTAGAATACAACAAGAACAAGAAGGAAAAAGACGTCAATATGAAAATAAATACTATAGTGGATTAAGAACAATAGAATTATATCAAAAGAATTCGAGTGAAAGAACCACCAATACACTTGATTTGACTGAATTATATGAAGAAACAAAGGAACTAAAAAAGAGAAATACAGGAGAACTTGCAACTGCTGTAAAACTAGAATATTATGCAGAAATAGAAAATTCAGAGACTTTAAAATTATCTTTTAAAATAGGACAAACAAGAATGTATGTATTAAATAATATTTGTGAATTTTACCAAGCCTATCAAAATGAATCAGAATTATATTATGGAAAACAATTAAGATTTATTCCTAAAAGGGAAAATTTCACAGAAGATTCACAAGAAATATTTGATTATATTATCAAATATGCAGAAATGATAGATTACAACAATCGATATAATGATAATAGAATGGCTAATTCTTTTCATAAATCTATCTACATGATGGGAGACAATATCAACAAATTTTTGGATTTAAGTAAAAATAAAGGACTTTTGGTTCATTCCTATTATAATGGTAATTCTAAATATGAATTTACAGACCAGATATTAGATATAGCTTGTATTTTAACAAAAGAAAAAGTGCAGATACCTAACTATGATTATTGGTATCAAGATAAAGTAGAAGAAAGTGAAGAATATGTCTTAAAATTAAATATGCAAAAGTATTCCATTTTGGTATCTAACACAAAAATATATATTTTTTATCAGGATAAAATTTACACCATGGAGAAAAATGAAAATCTTACAAAATTATTTGGATTATTCGAAGGGCAAGACCAAATACTAATTCCAGAAGATCGATTAGATGATTTTAAAGAATATGTTGTACCAAAAATTAAATATTTGAAAACAGAGAACTTACCAACAGAAATAGTAAAAGAAGGTCTAGTGGTTAACCAATTAGCATCTAAAATTTTATTGGATGTAGATGATAGAGGAAATATTATGCTAGAATTAAAATTTTGCTATTTGGATTATGAGTTTAACATATTAGAAAACGAATATCAAACATATGTGAAACAAAATAATATTATTCGAGATGTGCCAGCTGAAACAGAAATTATTAAGAGAATCTTTATAGATGGATTTGAACTTGTTTCTGGAAAAAATTACTTTATTATGAAAAATTCAGATGCTATTTATCAATTTTTATTACATAAAATCGAAGGCTACATGAATGATTACGAAGTTTTAGCAACCGATGGATTTAAGAATAAACAAATCAAGCAACCTAAGATTTCAAATATTGGAATAAAAATAAACAATGGATTATTAGAATTAGATATTTCAAAAATTAACATAGATATTAGTGAGATAAAAGATATTTTAAAAGACTATCATGTTAAGAAAAAGTATCATAAATTAAAAAACGGAGATTTTTTAGATTTATCAAACAATCAAGATTTGAATTTATTGGATGAAATGACAACAACATTAGACATAGATTATAGTAAAGTAGAAGAAGGAATTATTAATCTTCCTATCAATAGAAGCTTTTATTTAGAAAAATTAATAAATTCAAATCAGAAAATTCATGTTGCTAGAAATGAAAAATTTACAGAACTAATAAATAGTATAGAAAATTCAGAAATTTCGAATAACATTAAAATAAATCAAGAATTTGAAGGAAAATTAAGAGATTATCAAAAAGTAGGGTATAAATGGTTAAAAACTTTGGAAATGTATAAATTTGGAGGAATTCTAGCAGATGATATGGGATTAGGAAAAACCTTGCAAGTGATTGCATTATTAAAATCAGAAGCGGAATCTAAAAATCGAACCACATCGATTGTAGTATGTCCAAGTACTTTAGCACTTAATTGGAGAGCAGAGATTGAAAAATGGTGTAATTCAATTAAAGTATTAGTTGTTAAGGGAACTGCTGAAGAAAGAGCAGAAAATTTGAAACATTATCAAGATTATGATTTAATTATTACATCTTATGATTTACTAAAAAGAGATGTTGAAAACTATGAAGATAAAAATTTTAAATTTATTATTGCAGATGAAGCACAATATATAAAAAATTCATCTACTCAAAATGCAACTTCATTGAAAAGTTTAAAAGGGGAAACGAAATTTGCTTTAACAGGTACACCAATTGAAAATTCAATAGCAGAACTATGGTCTATCTTTGATTTTATTATGCCAGGATATTTATACAATTATCATAAATTTAAGAAAAAATTTGAGGAACCGATATTAAAAGCAGAAGATCAAGAAGCATTAAAAAGGTTAAAAAAATTGATTCGTCCCTTTATTTTAAGAAGGGTAAAAAAAGATGTTTTAACAGAATTGCCAGAAAAAAATATAACAGTTATGAAAAATGAGATGGAAAAGGAACAAGAAAAAATATATCTATCCTATTTAGCTCAAACAAGAAAAGAAATAGCAGAAGAATTAAGTGATAGTAGTTTTGAAAAGAGTAAATTTAAAATTCTTATGTTACTTACTAGACTAAGACAAATTTGTTGCCATCCAAGTTTGTTTTTGGAAAACTATAAAGGTAGTAGTGGAAAATTAAAACAATGTATAGATTTAGTAATAGATGCCATAGAATCAGGTCATAAAATCTTAATTTTTTCTAGTTATACATCAGTATTTGAGATATTAGAAAAAGAACTCAATCAATTAGGTATAGAATATTTTAAATTAGTAGGAAACACACCAGTCAGCAAAAGAATTGAAATGGTTGATGATTTTAATAATAATGAATCAGTAAAAATATTTTTGATTTCTTTAAAAGCTGGGGGAACTGGCTTAAATTTGACGTCAGCAGATGTGGTTATTCATTATGACCCCTGGTGGAATGTGTCAAGCGAAAATCAAGCAACTGATAGAGCTTATAGAATTGGTCAAAAAAATAGTGTTCAAGTGTATAAACTAATTACCAATAATTCGATTGAAGAAAAAATAAATAAAATGCAAGAGAGAAAAGAAAAACTTTCAAAAGATGTACTTTCAACAGAAGAAACATTTATTAATAAAATGTCAAAAGAAGAAATTTTAGATTTATTTGAATAAAATACCATATTTAGTCTAAAGTTTGATACTAGTAAATTATTTTAGAAAGAAATGAGGAATGAAAATGAAGAAAATTGCCATTTTTGGCTCAACTGGTTCTATTGGAGAAAGTACACTAAATGTCGTTCGAGAAAATCCTGATTTATTTCAAGTAGTTACTTTAGTGGCAGGAAAAAACATCGAAAAATTAATCCAGCAAATTCAAGAGTTTAAACCTCAAAATGTCTATATCGCAGCAGAAGAAAATGCGAACCAAATACAAGAATTATATCCTAATTTACATGTTTATCATGGGAAAGAAGGAATGGAGAAAATTTCGCAATTAACGGATTTTGATATAGGTGTGTCAGCTTTAGTAGGAGTTGCTGGTTTACAACCAACTTATAACATGATAAGAAATGGAAAAACAGTAGCATTAGCCAATAAAGAAGTGTTAGTAGCTGGTGGAAAATTAATAATGGATACAGCTAAAATGAACAATGCCACTTTATTAACAGTGGATAGTGAACATAGTGCTATTATGCAATGTTTACAAGGTGAAAAACAAAATAAAATTGATAAGATTTTATTAACAGCTTCTGGAGGACCTTTTTTTGATAAAGAAATTACAGATGCTATCACAGTAGAGCAAGCTTTAAATCATCCAACTTGGAAGATGGGACCTAAAGTAACCATTGATTCTTCTACTATGATGAATAAAGGGTTTGAGGTAATTGAAGCCAAATGGTTATTTGATGTGAAACCAAGTCAAATACAAGTAGTGGTACATCGTAAAAGTATTGTCCATTCTATGGTACAGTTTCAAGATGGAACGATTATGGCAAATTTGGGGCCAAAATCCATGCAAATACCAATTTCGTATGCTTTAAATTATCCAAATCGTTTAAGCAATCAAATTGAAAAAATCGATTTATTTGAAATTGCTGAGTTAGCATTTGAAAAACCAGATTTAGAGAAATTTCAATGCTTGTCATTAGCTTTTGAAGCAATTGAGAAGGGGTATAGTTATCAAGTGGTGTTAAATGCTGCCAATGAAGTTTTAGTAGATGCTTTTTTAAATAAAAAGATTACTTATACACAAATTCCAAAAGGGATTAAAAAAATGCTGGATGCTCATAATGTAATGGAATTAAACACGGTTGAGAAGATTTTAGCATTAGACCACAAGATAAAAGAAGATACCAAAAGAATGATAGAAAACTAATATTTTTAACTTAGATGTTATTTATTATTTTTGTAACACCACGTAAGCAACCAGCCACTGCATACTGCTACTGTAACAAGCAAAGCTTTAACAGTGGACAGCAAAACGAGCGTTAAGCGTTAGCAAGTAGCATTGGAGCAACCAACTATATTAAAAATCTGAAGGCTGCGACACACAAGGTGTAAAAAAATAATAAATAACATCTAAGTCGATAGATTAGGGTTTTTCTATTAAGTCTTTCCAATATTTTTTAGGCATATATTGCATTTGACATCTTGGATTTTTTCTTTCTGAAATAGCAATGGTATTAAAAAATAATTTCCACAATTCTTGATATTTCTGTTCTTTGGTAGAGATATCAGGAATTTTTAGATTGGCAGCATCCATTATTTGATATTCTTTTCCATTATAAAGTAAGCAAATATTTCTTATTTTATCATGTATGATGAAATTTTGAGTTGGTAAGCGATGAATAAAATGATGGGCTAAGGGTTCTATGATATTATTATCTGGATGGAGAGAAGCATAATATAAGTTATTGCCAACCTCTTGAAAACGTAGTAACCCTTTTAATCTATGACATTCGCCAAAGGCTCTTTTTTTCATGGCCATGACTTGAAAGACATACGGAATTGTAAGTCGATGATTGATTTTAGAACCATAGTCAAAACCATCACATAAGTATTTTAGCAGATAGATTTCTTTGTTTGGCTCGTTTGAAAGAAAAGCATAGTAGGTATTGTAAAGAGTTGTATTACCAATATTTTTTTCGATGCCAGTAAAAACGCGTTTGGCTTTTTCGGGGTCTGTCTGAATCGAAATAGTAGTATCTAAAAAATTAGGAGAATAATCCTTTTCTGCTATTATTTTTTCTGGTAGTGTTTTACTAGCATAACAATCAAATACAAGGGTCAAAAATCCATCTAAGGTGTTATCGTATAAGTAGGTTTTGTTTACAAGCTTCCAGTTAGACATTTTATTTTATCCTCCTTTGTTGGTTGTAAGCTATCAAAAATAGACAACTGTTCAAATTGTGGTAGAGGTAAAGCGTTTCGCTCTTGTATCATGAGATTGGTTTCAATAAAGTTTTGATTGAATTGATAAACTTTATTGAAATATTTTCCTTTACAAGTAATAAAGTATTTAGCTCGCTTTACTACTACGCCAAGTTTTTTCAAAGCTTCAAAATCTAATAGGAATTCACGTCTTGCTCTTATGATTTTTTTGGCAGAAATAACACCAATACCAGGAATACGAAGCAGGGTAAAATAGTCTGCTGTGTTAATTTCAATTGGGAATTTGTCAAGGTTTCGCAATGCCCAATCACATTTAGGGTCTAATATGTGATTAAAGTTAGGATGGGATTCATTTAATAATTCATCCGCTTGAAAGCCGTAATAACGAAGCAACCAATCTGCTTGGTATAATCTATTTTCGCGGAGAAGAGGAGGGGACTCTAAAGTGGGTAAATTTTTATCTTGGTTGACACTAACATAAGCAGAATAGTAAACTCGTTTTAAATTTAATTTTTGGTATAATCCTTCGGAAAGTTTTAAGATTTTCAAGTCACTTTCAGGAGTGGCTCCAACAATTAATTGCGTGGTTTGTCCAGCTGGCACAAAACTAGATTTGTATTTACTTTTTTCTAGTTTGTTTTGCTGGATTCCATTAGAAACATAAGACATTGGCTCTAAAATGCCAGTTTTTTCTTTTTGTGGGGCTAGTAATTTCAAACTGTCATAGGAAGGTAATTCAATGTTGATACTAAGCCTATCTACCAGTGTTCCTAAAATGTCAATTAATTCTTTGCTACAACCAGGTATGGTTTTGCAGTGAATGTAACCATTGAAGTGATATTCGTTTCGCAAGATAGAAACGGATTGTATGAGTAATTCCATTGTGTAATCAGGAGATTTTACAACAGCAGAACTTAGAAAAAGTCCTTCAATATAGTTTCTTTTATAAAAATTGATTGTTAAGTCAGCGACCTCTTGTGGTGTGAAGGTTGCTCTTTTGACAGAATTCGTACAACGATTGATACAATATTTGCAATCGTACATACAAGCGTTAGTAAATAGTATTTTTAACAAAGAAATACATCTTCCATCTGCTCCCCAGCTATGACAAATACCAGCTACATGACCATTTCCAATTCCATTGTTTTTGTTTTTTCGATTGCTTCCACTTGAACTACAAGAAGCATCGTATTTAGCAGAGTCTGCTAAGATTTTTAATTTATCTATTGTTTCCATTTTCTTGTTCTCCTAATTAACAACCAAATATCTGTTCTTATTATAACATAAAAAAACAAAAAGTCAACCATTTGTTTGGAAAAATAAAAATTAAAATTTAGAGGGATTGACAAATCTTGGAAAATAATGTAATATATACGTGTTATTTCGAAATAAAAAATTCAAATCAAATTTTAAAATCTAATTTTCAAAAAAGGTCAAAACAAAAGAAAAAGTGTAAAAATAGAAGAAAATTACCAATAGAAATCGAACAAAACATTCGTTTACTCTAAAATAAAAATTGACAGTGAAATAAAAAGGAGGTACAATTGAAAGAAATAAATAAAATAAAACCATTTACCTATCAAGATTACCTATATTATAAAGCGATTTTTCAGAAAAATAAGTATGATAAAATCCCTATGTTATGTGATGTAAAAGAAAATTATCACTATAAGAAAGAGATAAATAATCCACATGATAAGATATTTAAAGATGTATTAGATGATAAAAAAGAAGTGGCAACATTTTTAAATAGAATGTTAAAGTTAGAACAAACCCAGTATGCCCTACAAGAAAAAGATTTAGAAAAATACAATAGAGAATTTATTACAGACAATTTTCAAAGCATAGAATCGGATGTGATTTATAAAAAGAAAGACCAAAATATATTTTTCTTAATTGAACAGCAGTCAACGATAGATTATTCAATGCCCTATAGAATATTGAAATATGGTATGGCTATTATGGAAAGTGCAATCAATAAGGAAAAGTTAAGGCAAAAAAATTATAAGTTACCAACTATATTTTCTTTTGTCATTTATACAGGGAATGAAAAATGGAAGGTTACAAATGATTTAATGGATAAACAAGAAATATTACCTGGTTGTAAGTCAGAAACTTTTGCGAATTTTCAATTAATGGATGTAAATGATTATACCAATCAAGAGTTGCTAAATAAAAAGGGCTTTTTAACAAAGCTATGCTATTAGAAAAAGCAAAGAATTATGAAGAACTAGAAGAATATTTGGAATTGATTATAAAAACACAGATGGAAGAACGACAGAGAGAACACTTACAAAGGATGATAAGATATGTTTATAAGAATAAACTGGGTAGTAAAAAGTATAATCAGTTTATTCAAGAATTACAAGTAAAACAAGAAAAGGGAGGAGATAGTATGTTTGCTGAGATATTAAGTAAAAAAATTGATGAGGTTTTTGAAAGGGAAGAAAAAGTGAAAAAGGAACAAATAAAAGTCAAAAAAGAACAAACAAAAGTGAAAATGCAAGAAACGAAAGTAAAAGAACAAGAAACGAAAGTAAAAGAACAAGAAACGAAGGTAAAACAGCGAGAAACCAAAATAAAAGAACAAGAAACCAAAGTAAAAGAGCGAGAGAACAAAGTAAAGATAAAGGAAATAGAAATCATGCAAAAGAAAAACGCCATTATAAATCAAGCAGAAAATCAAATGATTATCAATATGATAAAAAATAATATAGATGAAAATACAATCTTGAAAATTATTAATATTGATAAAAATAGATTAGCAAAAGTAAAGAGAGAAATGATGGTAAGTGAGCAGGGGGTTTTTTAGTAAACTAAAAATATATTATTGTTAGTTTTGATAACAATAGGAAAAATAAATACAAAGACCTCCTATGGTAGGAGGTCTTGTAAGAAAGCGAGCAGCTTTTCTTTCTCTGATTTGTTACAAGATACTATAAACTTGCTTTCTGTAGTAACAGCAATATTTTTAAAATTAACCGAAACATTGATGCCTGGCATAAAATTATTAACATAATCTTGAATGCTATCATCAATATTTTTGGTACTGTTTGGCATAAAATTGTTCCGATATATCTTAATTGACTTTTTTAGAGCACCACCAACATTTTTTCTTAATAAATACAGAAAATTCAGAAGGATTATCTTTTTTAAACTTTGTTTTGTCTAGTAAAAAGGCGTGTTTTTTATCAATATACAAGTAAAAAAAATCGGATGTTTCAAACACACGATACAGTTGATAATATTTTATCTTAGAATACTGTTTATCATCTTCAGTGACAAAATACTTATCATAAAACTTAAAAGTAAACTTTTTTTCTTTTTGAATTTTTTCACTTTTATATTCTTTTGAAACCTCAGCAACAGGGCGAAAAAATCGCCAAAGCACAAAACCAGTTAATCCACAGCATAATACAATAGCGACTGTAAAATTATGATATTTTACTTGAAAAATCAAAGTAAATAAAATAGAAGCTACTACCATAGCGGTGTATGCCATATAAGTCAATTGATATTTTTTATTATGAAAGGCAAGAAAATTGTCATATACCGTTTTTGTATATTTCGTTGTATTTTTAAATAATAATTTCAAATTTATCACCAAGTCAATTATAACATATCTTTTGAAAATATGGAACCAATTACTCCTATTCTTAATATAATTTAGGGATAGGAGTGATTTTTATGGCATATTCAGAACGAGAATTATTAGCAAGAATAGTACAATGTGAAGCAGGGGGAGAAGGAGATAATGGGATGAAAGCAGTAGCTTCTGTAACCATGAATCGTGTCAATGTATCAAATGGAGAATATGCTAGAGTCTCACAAGGCGGAAACATTAGAAATATTATTTTTCAACAAGGGCAATATGATTGTGCAAGAGAAACCATACGAAATCAATACAATCCGCAAAATATCTACAATATGACACCAACAGAAGTGCATTACAATATTGCGGATTGGGCCTTAGCAGGGAATCGATTAAATGAGATAGGAGATTGTTTGTGGTACTTAAATCCTTTTCGACCAAGTTGCAGTTCTACCTTTCCAAGTAATGGTTCTGGGACATTTCATACAAGATTAGGAGAACATTGTTTTTATCGACCAACTGCTAAGTATGCAGATACTTAATGTTACAGTGTTGCAAAATAATAGATTATCTCTTGAGTTGAAATCACAGAGAAAAAATGATAAAGGAGGATTTTTATGGCAAATTCAGAAGAAATGGTAAACCAAAGAGAAACCAGACAGGTGGAGGTAAATCAAAATTCACCAGAAATTTTAACCAATCCAATTTATACACCAGCATTTTTAAGAGAGCAAATAGGAAAACTAATGAGAGTAGAATTCTTAATTGGCACTAACAATTTAGTAGATAGAATAGGAATTTTGCAAGATGTAGGAGCCAGTTACATTTTATTGCGTTCCTTTGAAAATGATAGTTTAGTATATTGTGACATCTATTCCATTAAATTTATTACAATTTCTACTACAGGAACTTATGGTACTATGCCAAATAATAACAGATACCCTTATTATTAATTGCATAATGGATTAATAAATGTTATAATGTTCCAAAAAGATAGGAAATTATTTAAAGTATGAAATATGTAAAATATACCAATACTAAAATAGGGAATATGGCCATTATAGAAGAAGATGACAAAATTATAGCAATTGAAATCAATCAACCAATAAAAGAAGATATAATGCAAAAAGACACACCACTTTTAAAAGAAACAGAAGAACAGCTGCTAGAATATCTAGAAGGAAAAAGAAAAGTTTTTCAGGTACCTTTAAATCCTAAAGGTACAAAATTTATGAAAGAGGTATGGACAGCCTTACAAGAGATACCTTATGGAGAAACCAAAACCTATGGGCAAATTGCTCAGAGAATAGGAAAGCCAAAAGCCGCAAGGGCAGTAGGCATGGCAAACCATAGAAATCCCATTCCTATTATCATACCATGTCATAGAGTGATTGGTAGCAATGGAAAATTAGTGGGTTATGCATTAGGTATGGAAAAGAAAGAATTTTTATTAACGTTAGAAGGGATTGATAAAAATGAATTATGATGTTATTATCATTGGGGCAGGACCAGCAGGCATATCAGCAAGTCTATATACACGGAAGGGCAAATTTAAAAACATTAATTTTATATCAAGAAGAAGGAGCTCTAGAAAAAACCAAAAAGATTGACAATTATTATGGATTTGAAAAGGGAATTGGAGGAAAAGAACTATATCATGCAGGAATTAAGCAGGCTGAAAATATGGGAGTAGAAGTGAAAAAGCAAGAAGTTACAGGCATACAAATGGTACCAAATGGGTTTGCCATCCAAACAGAAAATACTACTTTTTCAACAAGAAGTGTCATTTTAGCTACTGGCAACAAAAAGAATAAACCCAAGATACAAGGAATAGAAGAATTTGAAGGCAAAGGGATTAGTTATTGTGCAGTATGTGATGGCTTTTTCTATCGTAACAAAAAGATAGCAGTTATGGGAAGCGGAAAATATGCTATTTCAGAAACCAATGATTTAATCAATATAGCAGATAGGATAACCATTCTAACCAATGGAGAGAAAGCACCAGAATTCAGAGCAGATAATGTAACAGTTGATACTAAAGAAATCAAGGCAATTAAAGGAGACAAGAGAGTAGAAGAAATCGAATTTGAAGATGGGGCTATCTTAAAAACAGATGGTATATTTGTAGCACAGGGAGTAGCTGGTAGTTTAGAGTTTGCCAAAAAATTAGGAATTATGACACGGAAAAGATAATATAATAGTAAATGAAAATATGGAGACGAATCTAAAAGGAATCTATGCTTGTGGAGATTGTACAGGCGGTTTATTGCAGGTTTCAAAAGCAGTGTATGAAGGTACAAAAGCAGGAATGCAAGTAATTCAATACATAAGAAAAATAAAAAATGGATACAATAAAATTTAGGAGGAATAGAAAATGAGTGTATTAAAAATAAGTAGTGAAAATTATGAAGAAGAGGTATTAAAAGCAGATAAGCCAGTTATCATAGACTTTTATGCAGATTGGTGTGGTCCATGTAGAATGATGTCACCTATTATTGATGAAATAGCAGAAGAAAAACAAGATTGTATCAAAGTAGGGAAAGTGAATGTAGATGAGAACCAAGATTTGGCAATGGAGTATGGAGTTATGAGCATACCAACCATAGTGATTATTAAAAATGGTAAGGTAGAAAAAAATTTTGTTGGAGTTAGAGAGAAAAGTGAAATTTTAGGAGCAATTGGGAACATTTCCTAATGGCTCCTTAAAATTTAGATTTTTCACGCATGATATTTTTTAAGTCATTTGGTAAATTGCTTTCAAAAACCAAATTATTTTTAGAAATGGGATGAACACATAAGATTTTACAGCTATGCAAAGCTTGTCTATCAATTAGACTAGATTCTGTACCATAGAGAGTATCACCAAGTAATGGATGTCCAATTGCAGCCATATGAACACGGATTTGATGAGTTCTTCCTGTTTCTAGTTTGCATTTTACAAGACTGTAATTTGATAACATTTTCATTACCTCATAATGAGTAACAGAATGCTGACCATTATTTTTATCAATACATCTTTCGATGATACTATCTTTTTTTCTAGCAATTGGTAAATCAATCGTACCAATTTTTTGCGCTAAAATTCCATTGACAAAGCATAAATATTCTTTTTGAAAAGTTTTGTTAGCCATTTGCCTAGCAAAACATTCTTGTATATATTCACATTTGGCAAAGATGACTAAACCAGAAGTACCTAAATCTAAACGATTGACAGGTCGTATTTTTTTAGCTAGTCCAATTGAATGAAAATAAAATTTAATACCGTTTGATAAAGAGTCTGTGTAATGGTATCGAGAAGGATGAATGGGAATGCCAGCTGGTTTGTTGATAACTAAAAACCAGTCATCTTCGTAAATAATGTCCAATTTCATTTCGGTTGGGACAATATTAGAAGAATTTTCTGGAGTGGAGAAATCGATTTCTATTACATCTCCTAAAATTACTAAATTTCTAGTATCACAGGTGTTTTTATTGACTCTGATTTTTTGGTTTTTAATTAGTTTGGTTAAAAGTCTAGTGGAGAGGTTTAGTTCATTGGTTAAGATTTGATGAATACTCTGACTTTGGTTATTTTCTTTTATTTCATATTTTAGTTTCATAGTGGGTCTCCTTACGAATTTAATAATATCATAAGATATTTTAACGTTTTTTGCAATATGTAGTTACAATTTATTACTCATAAAAAATAGATAAACTTTTAGGACAAAAGGTGGCTAGGAGGGGGAGTAGTAACAATATATATTGCTTAATTTTTGTTTTTTTTAGTAGCCTTCTTGAAAAATAATTCTAATTACAGTATAATAAAAAACGTCAAAACATAAGGAGAGTTTTTCTACAGTATAAAAAAGAAAGAAATGAGGCTAAAAATGAGAATCAGATACAAAAAATGGGCAAGACCAGAGCTAGAAGCCAGTCAATTTTATATCGATGAACCAGAAAAAATCAAAGGAAAATGGAAAAAGCAATTTGAAAAGTCCAATCAGCCGTTACATTTAGAATTAGGCTGTGGAAAAGGGCAATTTATAGCCAAACTAGCGGTTAAAAATCAAAATATAAACTATTTAGCCATAGATTTAGTGGATGCGATGTTAGGATTAGCCAAGAGAAATATAGAACAAACTTATCAAGAAGCTAATCTTGAACCTAAAAATGTTTTCATAACAAGATTTGATATTGAAAGAATTCATTTAATCTTAGACAAACAAGATGAAATCGAAAGAATTTATATTAACTTTTGTAATCCATGGCCAAGAGGAAAACATAGAAAGAAGAGATTAACACATTCGATTCAACTAGAAAAATATAAACAGTTTTTAAAAGAGGTCGGAGATGGAGAGATTTATTTTAAAACAGATGATGACGAATTGTTTGCTTCTAGTTTGATGTATTTTGAAAAAAGTGGTTTTTCCATTTTGAAAAAGACTTATGATTTACATCAAGAGCCAATTTTTAATAAAAATATTGAAACCGAACATGAGAAGATGTTTTCTGAACAAGGGATTAAGATAAAAGCTTGTATTGCAAAATTAAATTGATAGGGCATATAAAATTGTTTTTATTTCATCAACTGATAAAAAGATATTTTCATCCTTTGCTAAAAATCTGTGAAAGATGTATATGTACAATCAAAATATTTATTTAAATATATTTCTCATTTGTTTATCTTTAATAAAATAATTATATTTTATATTTAAAAGATAAACTATAAATTTTTAAATTAAGACATTTTCTCAAATGATTAATTAAGATATTATATATATGAATTATATTTTCCCTAATTTTTTTTTAAAAACTATTGACAAAAATAATAAAAACAATTATAATTTATAATTGTCAGGAGAATAATGCAGGTGTAGTTCAATGGTAGAACCTCAGCCTTCCAAGCTGATGACGTGGGTTCGATTCCCACTACCTGCTCCAATCATAACAATTATAACTTTATACGCAGGTGTAGTTCAATGGTAGAACCTCAGCCTTCCAAGCTGATGACGTGGGTTCGATTCCCACTACCTGCTCCAATAAGTAAAATTGTCGCGCCAGACGAAAACATTGATAAATCAACTGTAAAAGGTTGATTTTTTCTATTTTGTAGAAATTTTCGACTGTAAGGAGAAAAGCTTCGTACAAAATAGTTATGCGAACGTTACAAAATTCTTAGCTGTTTGCGAATGTAAATGAGCATTACAGATAAGATTTGCTGTGGATTCTTAAAGCTATGTTTTTTAGAATTTGTTAGTCCGTTTTTCGTCGCCTTTATCTTGAAAAAGGAAGGATGATTAGTATCGTTAAGAAGAAAATCAGAAGGAAAATTCAAGTTAAGTACAATTTTTGTACCCCATATATTTCCTAACAAGCACTCAATTTTTCCTCCCTAGTCAAAATTCGGATTTTGGAACTAAGTCCCAAGCCCTTTATAAAATAATTTGTAACTATTTTGCAAATTTAATGAAAAAATGGAAAAATTATGATATACTCAAATTCGTCAGACACTGTCTGACGAATTTGAAAGGATGCTGAAAATCAATGAAAGAAATAAAATTAAAAAATGAATTGCTACCATTTAATATGGCAAGGCAAAAAGCTTTTAATAGTTTATGCATTACATTAGAAAAGTTATATGGTAAGCAAAGTATATATGAAAAAGATTTTAAAAATGAGTGGTATAATAATTTAACAAAAGAAAACAACATAATTGCAGATGGCTGGTACAATCCACCACCAAATGGAATGGCAATATTATTTGGAAATAGAGTATCATTTGACTCATTAAGAAATAAGAAAAATTGGGCAAGTGATACTATAATTAATTGGAAAGAAGATTTATTATATGCATATTGTTCTCCAGTTGATAAAGTGTCAGGTATAATAGGAGATATTTCAGTAACCCTTTATTTCGGCAAAGATAAGGAAATAATAAATCATATAAAAAATTGTTATAATGCAACATTAGAAGTTTTTGATGTATTAGATAAAGTAAAAAATTCTCATGAATTATTTATAGCTTCGGAAAAGATTTTTACTGTTCATAAATTAAAAAATTGCATTGTCAGTAAAACTGATAATACTCCATTAGATTTAGGTCATACTTTTCCAAAATTAGAAATAATACAAAGTAAAGATAGTTTAACAAAAGAAGAAAAGCAAGGAATAAGTAAGGCAAGGAAATTTATTAATGAAAATAGTAATTGGGATTTTATAGAAGGAATGCAATTTACAATAGAACCACAGTTAATTTCTACCATAAATACAAAATTACCACAGATTTCACAACATTATCTTGTAAAAAAAGAGAATGGAAAATTTATTATTTGTAGAGATATAGATGAAATACTAGAAAAGTATAAATTAACAGATAACACATTAGTGTAGCAGTATCTCATTTAAGAGGAAAAATCAGACACCTTATATAGTGTAGAAGGTGTTTTTGATGCAGTATTAATTAATATACCTGCATTTGATATAAAAAATGAGAAGACAGAATAGAATATATATTATAGAAGGGAGGGAGAAATTATATGGATAAGTCAAACAAAAAAGAAGAACCTAAAATACTTGTTTCAAAAGTACAACACATTTTAGAATGGACTAAAACCAAAATATATTTAGATACTAATTCAGACAAGGCTAAAAATAGAATTGTACGAAGAGGCGAAGTTTATAAATGTAACTTTGGCATTGGTATAGGTTCAGAAATGCAAAAGGAAAGACCTTGTGTAATAATCCAAAGTGATGTAGGAAATATAAATTCAAGTAATGTTATAGTAGCACCAATAACTCATACAGAAAAGCCAATTCCATCAATGGCACATATTACAACTAAAAAAGATAATAATGGAATAACAATACTAGATGGACAAGTAAATCTTTCAAATATTCAAACTGTTAGTAAAGCAAGATTAGGAAACTACATAACAAAACTTTCCAAAGAAGATATAAGCAATATAGATAACTCATTATATGTAAGTTTAGGCTTAATGAAAAATATTAAAAAATATCAAGAAAAAATTGAAAACTTAAATAAGTATATAGAAAAACTAAAAGAAAATTAACAAACAGAGATTTATGATTTGACATTTAATAAGATAAATGGTAAAATTAAATTACAAATATGTTGTTTTTATCAAAACAATAGTAACATTTAATAAATATGAAAATCTTTTGAGATTTTTAGTATTATGAATATTTTTAAGCTTTTAGCATAGACTAATAGCACAAATATGTTATAGGTTTTCACCTATAATAGTATTACAGGAAAGTTGAGTAACATCAATTTTCCTTTTTATCTTGCAAAAATACTATTAATTTTATATGTTTTATGCTATACTAATTTCAACAGTTGATTAATCGAATTATTTTTTTTGAGCAAATTTGTGGGAGAAACACTATGAGAAACAAGCGATTTTTTCGCAAATAACCGCTGGAAATGAACCTCTCTTTGTTATCTTTCGAAAACATAAATTTCATTAAGTATAGTATTTTTTTGCTGTTTATAGTATAATCTTGTTGAATTATAAAAAAGGTGATAAAGATATGAAAGAATTTATATCAATTCTTATAAGTTTTATATTTATGAGTATAGCAGATAGTATTGACTCAGCATTTAACAATTTGATTAGTATTGATGCTATAGTAGTAACGGGAAGTTTTTTATTAATAGATTCAATTTTTAAATCTTTTGGTGAAATAGGTATATATACTTATAGAACAACAAGGAAAAATGAATGGCAATATTTATGGTTTAATATTATATTTGGAATATTAATGGGAATTATAGTTTTTAGTTGTAAAAATTTGATAGTAAATATATTTGAATTGAGTAATATGCAAAAAGATATGCTATCTATATTATTAAATTTTTATATTGCTTATGTAGTATTAGGAAGATTAGCAAATGGAATTTTTGAAATAATAAGACTTACAGGACAATTAAAATTATATAGAAAAAGCTTAATTGTTTACTATGTTTCTTTGGTTGGATTAGATGCACTAGCATATGTACTTACTAGAAACTTAACATTATTATTTGTTGCAACTATAATATCTTGGCTTATCTCAATTATATATATGTTGTATAACTTGAAATTAAAGTTTGAATTTCCGAATAAGAAATCTTTAAAGAATGTGATTAAATATGGATTTGCATATTCTTCTGAAAGATTATTATCCAGAATATTTTTACTATTATATGGTGTAGTTGCAAGTCATATGGGAACTGAAAATTATGGTATACATACTATTTGTTATTCTGTATGTCTAACTTTAGAGATTATTACAAATGCCTATCAAGCAACTCTAATGATTAAAGTTCCAGAAGGTAAAACTTATAAAGAACAATATCATAATTGTATAAATATGCGAAACAAATGCTTTCCTTTAATCATTACATTAAACTTTGTATTTGCATTTATCTATTTGATAATATCACATGGTAGCTTGCCATTGTATAGATGTTTTCCATATATTATATTCTATTCACTTGGCGTATTTGGACTATATCCATATGAAACATATAAAACATTATGCATTACACAAGGAAAATCATTTATATTGCTTATAGGCTCTACTATCGGTGTAATAATAAGATTTTCAATATGTTTATTATTTATAAATACTTCTTTTGTATTGTTTGTATTTGGAATAGTAAATTTTATTGATTTTTATTCTAGAAGTATAGTTTATAGATTAGTTTTATCTAAATTTTATAAGAAAGAAAACTTACCTATAAGGGGAAATGGAGAGATGAAACATTATACATAGGGCCATATAATAAACCACGAGATGCCTCTTAAAACTACTAATATAAAAACTGGATGAAATAAACTTTCACTATTGTTTTTGATTAATAAAGAAATCAAATAAGCTATCACAGAAATAGATACATTATATATCCTCCTCATATTCCTCTGGACGTAATCCAATTCTTTTTTTCATAAAAGCAAGCACCCATAAAATAATAACAAGTCCAACAACGCCAATCATTAAATAAGCTTGGCTAGTAGGATAAAACTCTAGTAGAACACCGCCTAAAAAGCTAATCAATATTTCGCCCAAATTTTTTATCAAATTTTTAACAGACAAGATTTTTGCTCTCGTATTAGAATTCGTAAAATTAGTAACATATCTATCTTCCAAAACCCAGTAAGGACCACGAAAGAAATGATGGATAAAAAACGCCAACATCACAATCACAAAAGTTAAGACAAAGTTCAAATGCGTAGTACAAACGATACCAACTAGGATAAAAGAAACAAAGATAGGGACAGAGATGCATGTTAATGTTCTATTTTTAAAGGTATTATGAATTTTACCTTGAAATTTTACCGAAAAACATTGAACAAGGGTTAGAAATGCAAATATAATACCAAAGTATTGTGGCGATACTTGTAAATCTGACATTAAGCTTTTTTCATAGGTAGAAATCATCATTAAAACGCCAACAAATAGAGAGATAAAAAGAAATAGTGCTTGTAGTCTCTTTGATTTTAAGATAAACCTAAAACCTTGTTTCATATCTTTTATTGATTTTGATAAAGTGGTTGGTTCTTTGGTTTCTATTTCCATTTCCTCAAAACGATAAGCAATTATCACAGCTAATAGTGATACAAAAGTAGATAAAATAAGAGGAATATAGGGATTAACGACAAATAAATAACCAGTAAATACAGAGGTAATAGCACTTAAAGCATAACTGAAAGAAGAACCCCTTGCATTGATATTCCCAAAAGAGTTTTTTCCTTTTCCCATTTTAGTAGAGTCATATAGCAGAGTATTTCTAGCAATGTCTTTTATGGCATTTCCAAAAGCAGACATGAAATAGGCCATAATTAAGATAACAAAATGATTGGCAAAAATCATCATGGCGATTTGAATGGTTGCAAAGGTTTAAATTTATTGAAATTTTTATATTGCTAATCATCATAATTTATATTACAATGTAGAAGAATAGAAAAGGAGGCAAATATATGAGTGAAGAAGAATTAGAAGATTGTTACAAAAAATGTCTAGAAATGATAGAAAAGATACAAAATCCTATCTTAAAAGACTGTTGTCAAAAAATTTATCAAGACTACAAAGAAAAATTAATCAATAAACCAGCAACACATGGGTTTCATCATTTCTTTAAAGGAGGATTATTGTCTCATATGTACAGTGTTGCTAGAAATTCAATTAGGATTTGCGAAATGTATCCTAATTTGCAAGTGGATAGAGATTTAATTATTTTTGGAAGTTTAACACATGACATTGGAAAAGTAAATGAGTATAAAGATATAGTAGACATAGAAAACGATAATCCACATCTAGGAAATAGTTCTGTACTGCTTGGGCATTCTTATGAAGGAACACATATCGTTGAAAATTATTTAAAAAATTATGAAATAGAGGAAGCATTTAAGAATCAAGTATTACATATGATAGGAAGCCATATGAATGAATACAGTGAATGGGGAGCATTGGTTTTGCCAAAAATGTTAGAAGTTTTTATCATTCATTTTGCTGATGAAATGGATGCCGATTTTGAACCAGCACATGAGGCTATCCAAAATGCAAAACCAGGAGAATTATATCAAGTAAGAAATGCACCAAGACCATATTACAAATCTTTAAATCCTTATTATAATACAGAAAGAAAATTGAGGAGATGACTAGATTATTAAAGAAACAGTTTCATATACTTGTAAATTTTTCTGATTTAGTGTAAAATACCAATAGATTGTAAATAATGATAAAAGAGGAGAAAAAATGAGATTTGTAGATACCGAAGAAGCGAAAAAAGAATATAAAAAATTTTTAGAAGGACATGAGAGAGGCAACTTTCAACAGTCTTTAGAATGGGCAGAGGTGAAAAAGCCAAACTGGAAGCCAGAAATCATTTTAGCAGAAGGAAACAATGGAGAAATCATAGGCTCTCTTTGTGTATGGATTCGTAAAATGCCAATTTTTGGTAACATTATGTACTCTTCCAGAGGGCCTGTATGTGATATTCATAATATGGCTGTTATGAAACAATTAACAGATGGTGCCAAAGAATTAGCCAAAAAATACAATGCCATTGTGTTAAGAATGGAACCAGATATTTTAAGTGATGACCAAGATTTTAGAAATGTAGTAACGAATTTAGGTTATCGCATTAAAGATGATGCCAAAGATTTCAAAGACGAAATTCAACCAAGATATGTATTTCGATTAGATATCAAAGGGAAAACAGAAGATGAGATTATGGCAGGCTTCAAACAGAAATGGAGATATAATATTCGTCTAGCAACCAGAAAAGGTGTTACGATAAAAGAGGGAACCAAAGAAGATTTAAAAGACTTTCACAAAATTATGATAGAAACAGGGGCAAGAGATGGTTTCATCATTCGACCTTTAGAATACTTTGAAAAAATGTACGATTGTTTAGGTCCAAACCATATGAAAATATTGATGGCATATTATGAAGATAAACCAATATCAGGAGTTATCCCTATTTTTTATGGTAATAAAACTTGGTATTTATATGGGGCAAGTAGTAATGAACATCGTAACTTAATGCCAAATTATTTATTACAATGGGAAATGATAAAAATGGCAATTCAAAGAAAAGACGATGTATATGATTTTAGAGGTGTTTCAGGAGTCGTAGATGAAAATCATCCACAATATGGATTATATCGTTTTAAACAAGGTTTTGGAGCAACTTTTACCGAATTTATTGGAGAGGTGTATTTGCCATTTAAGCCTCTTACTTATCGATTATATCGTTTTTCAGAAAAGGCTTTTAGAACCATTCGTCAATTAAAAATGAAATTAAAAAAATAAAAGTGTCCTCGCAGATTGCCAAGAGGGACGAACCTTTTTGGCAATAAATTATAATTATCTATAAATTTTTAATGATAAAAAATAAAATTACATTCCTTACTGGTCGGACCAATCATATAAAATAGTATTTTATAATTCATAAATTGTAGAGCTAATCTATTTGGTCTGTATGAATTAGAGTCCTCCCAAACTGCGCGTCATGTATTTTATTTTTATCATTAAAATTTTAATTAAAAACAGAAATATTGCCAAAAAGGTTCGTCCCTCTTGGCAATCTGCGAGGACTTTTGATAAGAGAAGGATGGTAAACGTGAATACTTTAGTAATAAAAAAAGAAGATTTAAGACACAATATAGAAAAAATCAAAGAATTGGCTAACAAAACCGGGAAAGATGATAAGGGGAATCCCATCAAAATAATAGCAGTGGTAAAAGGGAACGCTTATGGACTAGGATTAGTGGAGTATACCAAGTTTCTAATTGACAATGGTATTTCATTTTTTGCGGTTTCAACAATAGAAGAGGCTCTTCAATTAAGGAAAGCAGGAATCAAAGAAGATATTTTAATGTTATCTACCACAGCTATTAAGGAGGACATTGCAACATTAATACAAAATGACATTATCATTACTATTGGTTCTAAAGAAGATATTGAGATAGCTGACCAAATTGGAAAAGAGAAAAATAAAAAAATAAGGGCACATCTTAAAATTGATACTGGTTTTGGAAGGTATGGGTTTGTTTATCAAAATCGAGATAGTATGATAGAAGCTTTAAAAAGTATGAAGAATATTGAAATAGAAGGTACTTTTTCCCATTTTTCACTTAGTTTTTATAACGATAAATATACCAACATACAATTTGAAAGATTTATGGATGTCATTGAAATTTTGAAAATGAATGAGATAGAAACAGGAATGCTTCATATTTGTAATTCATCAGCTTTTTTAAAATTTCCGAATATGCACTTAAATGCAGTTAGAGTTGGTTCTGCTTTTTCAGGAAGAATTTCTTTTCAAAATGCAATAGGATTGAAAAAAATCGGAACATTAGAATCACAGGTATCAGAAATAAAGGAATTACCCAAAGGATTTAACATTGGCTATTCTAACATTTACACAACACCAAAGAAAATGAAAGTGGCTATTATTCCATGTGGCTATATGAATGGTCTCAATGTAAAAAATGATAGAGACATGTTCCGATTCATTGATAAAATGCGTTACTTAGCTGAAAGTATGAAATTATTTTTTAAAAAACAGGCAATGTATGTTAAAATAAACGGTACCAATTGCCAAATTTTAGGAAGAATTGGAACCTATCATGTAGTATGTGATATAGAGAACAAAGGGATTGAAATTGGAGATAAAGCGATTTTTTCTGTCAATCCTAAATTGGTAGATTCAAGCATAAGAAGGGAGTATCAATCATGAGTGAAGAAAAACAAGAAAAAAATAATACGTTAAAGCAAGGATTTTTTCAAAAAGTATGGAATTCCATTACCAAAATTGAAAAATACCCAGATATGGCAGCAGAAGGATTGGGAAGAGCTTTTACGTATATCTGTAAAATCGTGGCAATTTTAGCGATTGTCCTTTGTCTTGGTACACTCTATCAGACACATCAAATGCTACAAGAGGGTATGAGATATTTAAAAGAGGAATTTCCAGAATTTACGTATAAAGAAGGTAGATTAGATGTTTCTTCAGACGAAAGACTTACGATTTCAGAAGAAGATTCTTATGTAGGAAGAACGATTATTGATACCAAAACAGAAGAAGAGCAAGTCATCAATCAATATATCCTTGAGATTGAAAAGTCTGGAAGCGGAATGATTATTTTAAAAGATAAAGTTATTTTGAAAAATGGAGCAATAGCAGGAACCATTAATTATCAATATGGGGAACTTTTACAACAAATTGGAATTACTGAATTTACGAAGCAAAATGTAATCGATTATGCCAATAGTTTCCAAATCATAAGTTTATATATTAGTGTGTTTATTACGATATTTGCTTATAGTTTTATCATGTATCTTTTGACTACTTTATCCAATGCTGTATTTTTAAGTGTTTTTGGCTTTTTGACCACATGGATGGCGCGCATTAAAATGAGATTTTTGGCTGTGTTTAATATGTCAATTTATGCACTTACCTTATCTATTTTCTTAAATATATTGTACATTACTGTTAATATTTTTACCGATTTTAATATGGAATATTTCCAAGTTATGTATGTTTCTGTTGCAGCAATTTACTTAGTAGCGGCCATCTTTATATTAAAAACAGAATTTGTAAAACAACAAATGGAATTGATGAAAATTTTACAAGCACAAGAAATGGTAAAGAAGGAAATGGAAGAAAAAGAACAAGAGGAAAAGCAGGAACAAGAGAAGAAGGAAAGACAAGAAAAGGATAAAAGAGAAGAGAAAGAACAGAAGAAAAATCAGAAAGAAGATAAAGAAAAACAAGAAGATGTGGATGGTGGAGAGCCACAAGGGGTTTAAGTTTCGAAGATAATTAACATTTGGCGTTGTTGCACATCATTTTCAATTTAAAGCACGGCATACTGACGCTGTAACAAGCAAAGCTTTAACAGCCTCAGCATAGCCAAATAACAATTCTTTTTGAAACTGGATGTAATGATTAAGAGGAAGGAAGTAAAAATATGAGTAAGAAAAAGGATGAGAAATCAAAAAATAAAAAAATGTGGATATATCTGATTAGTCTAGTAGTACTATTGGCTTTATTAGTAGGATTAGCCATCGTTTTTATGAACCAAAAAGATAAAAAAGACGAAAATATATTAGCCTATACAGATTTAATCAAAGAATTAGCAAATGGAAACATTGAAAAAATTGAGATGACAGTCAATAGTACTACGGTTAAAGTAAAACAAAAAGAGGTAGAAGAAGAGAAAAAATCCATTGTTCCCAACACAGAAAGCTTCATTGGATTAGTACAAGATAAAGTAGCAGAAGGAAATGAAATAGAATTAATACAAAAACCAAGAAGTCCACTAGCACAAATTCCAGCTTTTATTCTATCCTTTTTACCGACCTTCATTATGCTTGCTTTATTTATCATGATATTTAAAATGCAAGGATTGGGAGAAAAAGGAAAAGTATATGATGATACGGAAAGAAAAACAAAAGTTAAATTTGATGATGTGGCAGGTTTAGACGAAGAAAAAGAAGAGTTAGTTGAAATTGTAGAGTTTTTGAAAAAACCAGAAAAGTTCACAAAAATGGGAGCAAAAATTCCAAAAGGTGTTTTATTATATGGAAAGCCAGGAA
The DNA here is from genome assembly GCA_948470605.1 of uncultured Clostridium sp. Classification (GTDB taxonomy): domain Bacteria; phylum Bacillota; class Clostridia; order TANB77; family CAG-508; genus CAG-269. The sequence continues at coordinate 72,833 of CAOKPI010000005.1, forward strand.
CAGGTAAAACACTAATTGCAAAAGCAATTGCAGGAGAAGCAGATGTTCCTTTTATTTCTATGAGTGGGTCTGAATTTATCGAAATGTTTGCAGGTCTTGGAGCTTCTCGTGTTAGAAAATTATTTGAAAAAGCTAGAAAATTAGCACCCTGTATTGTATTTATTGATGAAATTGATGCGATTGGTTCTAGAAGAAGTTCCAATAGTGGAGCAGAAACTGAAAATAATCAAACCTTAAATCAATTATTAGTAGAAATGGATGGATTTAGTTCAGAAGAAACCATTATTGTACTAGCAGCAACCAACCGACCAGAAATGTTGGATAAAGCATTGTTAAGACCAGGAAGATTTGACAGACAAATTACGATTCCAACACCAGACTTGAAAGGAAGATTAGAAATTCTGAAAATACATGCAGAGGATAAAAGAATGTCTGAGGAGGTTAATCTAGAAAGTATAGCAGAAGATACAGCAGGATTGACAGGAGCAGAATTGGCTAATATCTTAAATGAAGCAGCTATCATAGCAACGAAAAACAAGCATGAAGATATTGAAAATGATGATATTGAAGAAGCAGTAAAAAAAGTAACAGTAGGACTAGAAAAACGTACCAGAGTTTATTCGGAAAAAGACAAAAAACTAACGGCTTACCACGAAGCAGGACATGCCGTTGTTAGTCGATATTTGTCAACACAAACGGATGTAAAAGAAGTATCCATTATTCCAAGAGGAGTAGCTGGTGGTTACACTATGTATAAATCAGATGAAGACAAATATTATATTTCTAAAACAGAAATGCAAGAAAAATTAATTGCTTTATTAGGGGGACGAGCAGCAGAAAAATTAGTATTAGATGATATTTCTACAGGAGCTAGCAATGATATTGAAGTAGCAACTCGGAATTGCAAGAGATATGGTAACCAAGTATGGTATGAGTGATACTTTAGGACCAATTGATTTTCAAGGAAAAGAGCCATATGAAATGCAAATGTTTGGCGAAGATATTGGAGATAAGATTGGACAAGAAGTAAAAACACTAATTGATACAGCTTATAAGGATGCACAAACTTTGTTAAGACAACATCGAGATAAGTTAGATAGTATAGCAGAAGAACTATTACAAAAAGAAAAAATAAATGAGACAGATTTCAAAAAGTTTTTTGATTGATACAGCTATGAGGAATAAAAATTTTCCACAATAAATAGAAAAGAATAGACACAATAAATCTTCTTTGTGATAAAATAAATAAAAATTTTGTCACAAAGGAGTTTTTTAAGAAATAGAAAAGAAATCAATATATTTTTAGCTGTAGTAAAAATCATAAAACAATACTTTCCACAATTAATAGAAAAGTTAGAAAGTTTAATAAATATAAGAAATCAAAAGCATGGAACCAGTGATATATAATGGAATAAAAAATGACATGAAACAAATAAGTGCCATACTAACTCAAGCACTTACGCAAACAAAAATAAATTTAACTAAACATAAGAAAATGCAGTTAGGAATTGTGTGTATCAAGAACAGTATAAAACAAATAAAAGAAAATTTAAACAATTAACGTATAAAGATAGAATAAAAATTGAGACATTGTATAAAGCTCAACATTTAACTATATACAAATTGGAAATATATCAGGAAAGCATAGAACAACAATAAGTAGAGATATAAAAATTGGTTTTCTAGAAATATCACAATTTTTAAAATTATAAAAAATGCTTGACAGTAAAATGATAAATATGTTATTATTGTATTTGCAAATGAACATGCGGATGTGGCGGAACTGGTAGACGCGCTGGTCTTAGGAACCAGTGTCAACGACGTGGGGGTTCGAGTCCCTTCATCCGCACCAAGACGAGTTTTTGTCGAACTCTCTATAATACTTGATATAACTTAATTTCAAGATTATAAGAATTTGACAACACAAAAACTTTAAACCGTTTCAAAAATGAAGCGGTCTTTTTTTGACCAAAAGTCTTGAAAGAAGGAGGTTTTTGTGGTATTATGTTACATATAATTAAACAAGAAATCAATATGAGTAAAGAATTACTCTCTAAAATCGAATGGACTTGCAAAATGAAAAAGGTAAAACCAGAAATTATCAATGGTTGCCTAAGAATTGTGGAACATACAAATTTAGCGTATGTAGAGCCACACCGAGTAATTATTAAAGATAAGTTGTATTTATTCTTTAATGAGCAAGATTACTTTTACATAGATAGTTTGGAAAATAAATATCCACTATCAAAATTTAATGAAAACATAGTGTAGCAAGCCAAAGCATTGATATTTTAGAGTTTTTAAAAATTGTACTATATTGATTTATTAATTGTATTTAAAAATAAGAAAATAGAGATAGTTAAAACAATCAATAAAAACTTTAAAGTGTCAATAGCAAAGGAAAAAATATGCTATGTGGCACTTTTTTTAGTGTCTTTCTAAAATTCATTAAATAAGAAAAAGGAGGTAATTTTGTAATGAATGAAGAAAGAAAAGTAGCAGGAATTTATATTCGTGTTAGTACAGAAGATCAAGTTAGAGAGGGATTTAGTTTAGGAGAACAGGAGGAAAAGTTAAAACAACTTTGTAAATATAAAGATTATAAAATCTATAAAGTTTACAAAGATGCAGGAATTAGTGCAAAAAATATGTCTGGTAGACCTGCATTTCAGCAAATGCTAGAAGATATGAGAGCAGGTAAAATCAATTATATTGTAGCCTATAAATTAGATAGAGTTACAAGGTCTGTAAGAGATTTAGAAGTTCTAATTTCAGAACTAGAAGAACATCATTGTTATTTGGTATGCGATAGGGATGATGTAAATACGAGCAGCACTAATGGGCGTTTCTTTGTAAGAATGCTAACGGTTTTATCTCAATTAGAAATTGAAATAGTATCAGAAAGAACAAAATTTGGTTTAACAGGTGCAATAAAGTCAGGTCATATTCCACGGAACTTGTCCACTAGGTTATAAAAGAGATACAACAAAGAAAATGGTAATTGATGAAACTACAAAAGATGTTATTATTAGAATATTTAATCTATATCTACAAGGCAAAAGTTATCAGACAATAGCAAATATTCTAAATGAAGAAAAAGTTTTAGAGCCTAAAAAATGGGATGATTCTACCATAGAAAAAATACTCAATAACAAAATCTATGTAGGAGATTATGAAAGATTTAAAAGAGTAGCAAAAGAACAAGGAAAAGAGCCTGTAATATATCCTAATGTTGTAGAACCAATTATAACAAGAGCAATGTTTGAAGATATACAGTTGCAGAAAGAGAAAAATCAAAGAGCATATTGTAGAGATAGAGTATATATCTTTATGCAAAAAATGAAATGCCCTAAATGTGGCAAGATAATGGGTAGTAAAGGAACAGGTGGTAAAAAGAAAAAGTATATGTATTACCATTGTGCAGAATGTAAGCTCTATCTTCGTGAAGATTTAATAGAAGAACAAGTTATGCCAATGATAATGGATTTAATAGAATATGATATGACAGTAAAAAAATACTTCTATCCTGTTTTAGCAGATAAAAAAGAGAAAAATACAGATAAATTTGATAAAGAAATAAACACATTAAGAAATCAAAAAAGCAGAATAAAAGAAGCATATTTAAAAGAAATTGTTGATGTAGAAGAATTTTCAAAAGAATACAAAGCTATTGATGAAAAGTTAGAATTATTAGAACAAAAACGATTAGAAACGATTGACCTAAATAAGCAAACTTTTAGTCCACAACATTTAATGGCAGATAGAGATGTAGAAAAGGAAAAACTAATCCGTTCTAATAAATTCTACGATATGCTAATGGCAGAATGGAAAAGCAAAGACAAAGAAGAAAAACAAGAATTTATTTCAAAGTTTTTAGAAAGTATTACAGTTGAAAAAGATAGTAAAGGAACCTATAAGCTAGTTAATTTGAAATTAAGAAAAACATTTATTAACCAGATATACAAGTTAATGCAAAATGGAATGTTTGATATGACTATTGTAGATGAGAAAGATAAAGAAGTTAGAACAACAGTTATGATGGACAAGCAAGAATTAGAAGAATATATGGAAAGATTAAATGATTATTACGAAGTATCTTATTATGAAATAGCAAGACTAGATGAACAAAAGAAAGGCTATCAGAAAAAATACATTACAATTGATGAGACAAATGATAATGGAGAAAAACTTTTTAAATTAGTGGAATTAGTAACAGATGATAAAAAATATCCACAGAAAAAAGTAAATAGAATTGTTGGAGCAATTAGAGTAAAGGAACGAGAAAAAGTTAGTTGAGAAAATTAAATAATTGGAGGAATTGAAAATGGAAAACAAAGAATTAAAAGAAAACAAAATTGAAAATAAATATGGAATTGAATATACAAAGGTTGGAGATTATTATATGCCCAATTTAGTTTTGGAGAAAGAAGAAAAAATTATGCTAAACAAATATGGAAGAATGAGACTAAAATTTTTAAAAGAAAATAAGAAAGCAGAATATATGATAATGTTTACAAAAGGAACTTTGAATAAACATCTAAAAGAGATTCAAGAAACAGCAGACAATAGAATTAATCTTATAATTGAACAATTAAAAAAGCAAAATAATCTAACAGAAGAAATGAAAAATACTGACCAACTTTATTGGGTAAGTATGATGAATAATTTTAAAAATACAGCAGAAGAAATTATACTAAAAGAACTAATATATGTATAACAAATCACAGGTAGGAGCAAACAGACAAATGTATTGCCAAATTTAATGTCTATAAGTGTAGCGAGCATAGGTTTTGTATTGCCACAAAACCGACAGCTTACGCTGAAAGGGGAAAAATCTTCCCCTATAACCCCTACCTTATAAAATAAAAAGTTAAAAAAATAGATTGAAAATTGTATAAGGAATTAAAAGATTTTAAGAAAAATTTTGTAAAAAGTAGAACGAAGATTTATCAAAAAGGAAGTGAAAAATTATGAGAAATAGAACAATAGGAATTAATGTTAGAGTGAGTGAAAATGAAAAGAAAAAATTACAAAGAAATGCTAAAAAGAGCAACTTAAACTTATCATCTTATTTAAGAAAGTCAGGATTACAAAAAGAAATTTATTCAATACCAGATGAAGAACTTCGCAAAATTTACAATGGAATTGTTGAATTAAAGAATGAATTTCCTTATATGAGTGATGAAGAAATAAAAGAGAAAATAACAAAAATGCAAAGTGACTTTTTAGACATTTACAATTACAAAAATGATGGAGATGATGTGAGTGGCAACAACGAAAATATGGGCAATTAAAGATAGTATATCTCGTGTAATAAGCTATGCAAAAAATCCAGAAAAGACAACATTTTTAGATTTAAAACAAGTATTAAAATATGCAGAAAATGACGAGAAAACCATAGATAAAAATGAAAAAACTATGTATGTAACTGGTGTAAATTGTAAAGCAGAAACAGCTTATGAAGAAATGACAACAGTACAAAATAGGTTTGATAAATGTACAGGAAATGTTGCATATCACGCATACCAAAGTTTTAAAACAGGAGAAGTTTCACCAGAATTGGCACACAAAATTGGAGTAAAACTTGCAGAAAAGATGTGGAGTGAATATCAAGTTGTAGTTGCTACCCATTTTAATACTGGCACATATCATAATCATTTTGTAGTAAATTCAGTTAATATGTTTACAGGAAAGAAGTTTAATTGTAATAAAGGAGCATATTATCATTTCAGAGAGTTATCAGATGACCTATGCAAAGAATATGGACTAACAGTTATTGAAAAGCCAATAGGAAAAACACCAAGAAGTATATATTTTGCAGAAAAACGAGGAGAGCTAACAAAGTATAATGTAATAAGACAAGCTATTGATGAAACAATGGAAATGTGCATAAATTACGGACAATTTAAAAAGATAATGCTCAAAAAAGGTTATATAATCAATGATGATTACAATAAAAAGTATCCAACAATTCGTTCAATAAATGATAAAAAAGCAATAAGAATGTATCATTTAGGAGAACAATACTTGCCAAAGAACATTGCAAATAAGGTTGAACACAATCCGTATTATTATCAAAATAGATATATGGAATTTATACACCCAAAAAAGAAAAAGCAAAAATACAAAGTTTACAAGTATAAAGGAAAGTTTAGAGATATTAGTAAAATGAACGGAATTGATGTGCTTTTCCTATTACTGTTTCATTTATTAGGACTATTACCAAAACGAGAAAATTATCAGCCATTATCTCTAGAGATGAAACAGGAAGTAAGAAAAATGGAACGATATTCTAATGAAATTAGACTTATTGTAAGTGAAAAATTAAAAACAACAGAAGATGTGAAAAGTTATATTGAACAAACTGAAGAAGATATTGAAGGTGTTACTAATTTAAGACAAAAATACAGAAATAAGCTAAGAAATTGCAAAGATGAT
>CAOKPI010000006.1 GCA_948470605.1 uncultured Clostridium sp.
GAAGAAATAGAAAAAACATTGAAAAAGGAGCAGCACATATTCATTCTAGTTTTAACAATACAATCGTTACGATTACAGATACACAAGGAAATGCAATCGCATGGGGAAGTGCTGGAGAATTAGGATTTAAAGGTTCTAGAAAAAGCACACCATATGCAGCAGGTCAAGTTGCTGAAACAGCTGCTAAAGCTGCTATGGAACATGGATTAAAATCAGTAGAAGTATTTGTAAAAGGACCTGGTTCAGGTAGAGAAGCAGCAATTCGTGCTCTTCAAACAGCAGGTCTTGAATTAAGTAGCATTAAAGATGTAACACCAATACCACACAATGGTTGTAGACCACCAAAAAGAAGAAGAGTATAAAATGGATAGAAAAAATAATTAAGGGTTAACACTTTGTCGTGTATTCCCTTGTCATTAGAAGAAAGGAGTAAGAAAATGGCAAGATATAAAGACGAACAATGTCGTAGATGTCGTAGAGAAGGACAAAAATTGTTCTTAAAAGGTGAAAGATGCTATACTGATAAATGTAGTATTTCTAGAAGAAACTATGCACCAGGTCAACATGGACAAAAAAGAGCAAAACTTTCTGAATACGGAATGCAATTAAGAGAAAAACAAAAAACAAAAGCATATTACGGAGTAGGAGAAAAACAATTTAGAAAATATTTCGAGATGGCTTCTAATAAAAAAGGTGTAACAGGTGAAAACTTATTACAAATATTAGAAAGTAGATTAGATAATGTAGTTTATAGATTAGGATTTGGAACATCTAGAGCACAAGCAAGACAATTTGTAAATCATGCACAATTTGAAGTAAATGGTAAAAGAGTAGATATTCCATCTTATCTAGTAAAGGTAGGAGATGTTATTACTGTAAGAGAAAGTAAAAAAGATAATGCTACTATCAAAATAAATGTAGAAGAATCAAGTAAAAGACCAGTTCCAGAATGGCTAGAGAAAGATAGTGAAAAATTAAGTGGTAAAGTCATTCGATTAGCAGCTAGAGAAGATGTTGACATTCCAATTGAAGAACATTTAATAGTAGAGCTTTACTCAAAATAATAATTTTTTTAAATATTAGGAGGTAAAAATGATAGAATTTGAAAAGCCAAATATTGAATGTCTAGAGGTGGATGACACAAATAACTATGCAAAATTTGTATGTGAACCATTAGAAAGAGGTTATGGAGTAACAATAGGAAATTCTTTAAGAAGAATTTTACTTTCATCACTTCCAGGATGTGCCATAACAAGTGTGAAGATAGATGGAGTATTACATGAATTTTCTACCATTCCCAATATAGTAGAAGATGTACCAGAAATTATTATCAATTTAAAAAACGTTAGATTAAGATTTGATGAAAATGAAGAAAAAGTTTTGAGAATTGATGTTAAAGGTGAAGGAGAAGTTACAGCTGCAGACATCATTACAGATGGAACGGTTGAAGTTTTAAATCCAGAGTTACATATTGCTACTATTTCTGAAGGTGGAAGCTTAAAATTAGAAATGACAGCAGATAAAGGTCGAGGATATAATTCTGCTGATAAAAATAAAAAAGCAAATCAAGATATATCTGTACTTCCAATTGATTCTATTTATACACCAGTTAAGAAGGTTAACTATCAAGTAGAAAACACTAGAGTTGGACAAATGGTGGATTATGATAAGTTAGTGATTGAAGTATGGACAGATGGAAGCTTAAAAGCGCATGAAGCTCTAAGCTTGGCAGCTAAAGTAATGACAGGACATCTAGAATTATTTATTGATTTATCAGAAGCAACTAAAAATACACAAGTTATGATTGAAAAAGAAGAATCTAAAAAAGAGAAAGTATTGGAAATGTCAATTGAAGAATTAGAATTATCTGTTCGATCCTTTAACTGTTTAAAAAGAGCAGGAATTGCTACCGTTGAAGATTTAACGAATAAGTCTGAAACGGATATGATGAAGGTAAGAAATTTAGGTAAAAAATCATTTGATGAGGTAACAGCAAAATTACATTCATTAGGATTGGATTTTGCCTCAGAGGATGAATAGTAAAAAGGAAGGTGAAAAAATTGGCTACAAATAGAAAATTAGGTAGAACAACAGACATCAGAATGGTAATGTTAAAAAACTTAACAACTGATTTAATTATGTATGGAAAAGTTGAAACAACATTAGCTAGAGCAAAAGAAGTAAAGTCTATTGCTGACAGTATTATATCACTTGCTATCAAAGAAAAAGATAATTTTGAAATGGTAGATGTTAAAGTTGTAAAAGCTAAATTGGATGAAAAAGGTAATAAAGAAACAGAATTAGTAAAAAGTAAAAATGGTAAAGAATATTTAAAAGTAGTAAAAGAAGAAACAACAGAACAAAGACAAAAAGATATGCCAACTAGATTGAATGCTAGAAGAAAAATGATGAGAAAATTAAACAAAGTGAAAGACAGCAAAGGAAATAATATTGATTTACCATCAAAATTATTCAATGAAATTGCTCCAAAATATGCTGGTAAGAATGTGGGAGGATATACACGTATTATTAAAGCAGGACCTAGAAGAGGTGACGGAGCAGAAGTTGCTATTTTACAACTTGTATAATTATTAAAAAAAGAAAATCCACCAATATGGTGGCTTTTTTTTTAATAAAACATATAATAAAACCATAGGAGGCTAAAAAATGATGGAATTTATATTAAATACCATTTTTTGGACACTTGCCATTTATGGTTTTTTTGAGATTGTAAAAAATATAATAGACATATTTACCTATACTAAATTCCAATCAGACGGAATTTATTTGATTATAGCAGTCAAAAACCAAGAAGAGAAAATTGAAGGTTTTTTACGTTCGAGTTTATTTAAGATACTATATGGCAAAGAAGAATACTTAAAAAATATTATTGTAGCAGATTTAAAATCAACAGATAAAACAAAAGAAATAGCACAAAAATTAGAGTTAGAATATGATTGTTTAAAGGTAAGTAGCTGGAAGGATTGTAAAGATATGATTGACAATGTGGACGAAAGCTGATTAAAGGGATAAAAATAAGACCTGTCCCCCAAAACACCGTTAGGGATAATTGGTGCCTGTCCCAGAAGACATCAAAAAAAATACTACTTGAAAAGGAAAATGATTTATGATAGACTTGTATTTACAAAAAGGAGAGTTAAATGGAAATTACGGGAGAAATACAAGATATTATCTATAAAAATGAAATTAATAGTTATACGATAGCGGAATTTGAGACGGAAGATGAAACTACTACAGTAGTAGGATATTTACCGTTTATTAATAGTGGTGACACATTGAAGGTGATAGGAAAGTTTGTAGAGCATAAAGAATATGGAAGACAATTTAAGATAGATACTTTTGAAAAATTAATGCCACAAACATTAGGGGCATTAGAGAGATATTTAGCAAATGGAAATATTAAAGGAATTGGAGAAGCTCTAGCCAAAAGGATTGTAAAGAGATTTGGTGAGGAAACGATTCCTATTTTTAAGTATGAACCAAAGAGATTGGCAGAGATAAAAGGTATTTCGGAAAGTAAGGCCATTCAGATGTCAGAAGATTTTATACAAAATTGGGAAGTGTGGCAGATTGTAGGATTCTTAGAGAGATTTGGAATCGGTGCAGAGCATGCGAAAAAAGTCTTTGATTTATTGGGCGCCAATGCGATTGAACAAATTGAGGCAAATCCGTATATTTTAATTGATATAGCAAGAGGCGTAGATTTTAAGCAGATTGATAAAATGGCTCTTGATTTAGGGATTAATTATGATAATGAAAAGAGAGTGGTGAGTGGGATTAAATATGGACTCATCAGGAGTACCTATAATGGACATGCTTGTGTATTAAAAAATAATTTGATTGAATTTGTGATTGACCTTTTAGATGTGTCAACAGAAAACGTGGAAGATGGGTTGATTCGCTTAAAGGTAAAAGACGAAATTATAACCGAACAAAGAGAAGGCGAAGAATATGTTTATTTGCAAGCTTTTTTCAATACAGAAGCAGAAATTGCCATTCGAATTAACAGATTGCAAAATGCCAAAAATGTTAAAAAAGTAGCTCATATGGAATCAGAACTAAAAAAAGTAGAGGCAAAATCAAGTATCGAGTTGTCAGAGAAACAAAAAGAAGCCATCAAATTAATCAATGATAATAATGTTGCTATTATTACTGGTGGGCCAGGTACGGGAAAGACTACCATTATAAAAACAATGATTGATATTTATGAAGAAAAAGGAAAGAAAGTAGTTCTTTGTGCACCAACAGGGAGAGCAGCCAAAAGAATGACTGAGACAACAGGAAAAGAGGCATCTACTTTACATCGCTTATTAGAAATTGGAAAAATTGACGAAGATAGTCTGTATAAAAATACGTCAGATTATGAAGGGGCACCCATTGATGGCGATTTAATTGTGGTAGATGAAATGTCAATGGTGGATATGTTTTTGATGAATTATTTACTAAAATGCATCTATCAAGGCACAAAACTAGTGTTAGTGGGAGATGAAGACCAGCTGGCATCTGTGGGACCAGGTTGTGTTTTAAAGGATTTAATTTATTCAGAGCAAATCGCAACCATTCATCTAGATAAAATTTTTAGACAAGCAGCCAAAAGTAAAATTGTCTTAAATGCCCATAGAGTGAATCAAGGAGAAGGATTTTTGAAAAAGGGAGAGGATGAAATTTTAGAAGAAATGCTAGATGATTTCTTTTTTATAAAGGGAATGAGTCAAGAAAAGATGTTGGCAGAGGTAATTTCCCTATGTACAGGTAGATTGCAAAATTACGGAGATTATGATTTCTTTCAAAATATACAAGTTTTATCTCCTACCAAAAAAGGAATGCTTGGAACAAAGGAATTAAATAAGGCTTTACAACAACAGTTAAATCCTAATATTGAGAATTTGCCAGAAAAGGCGAGTATGGGTGCTGTTTATCGAGCTGGCGACCGAGTCATGCAAATTAAAAATAATTATGACATCTACTGGGAAAAGCAAGTTTCTGGTAAAAAAGAAATGGGAAGTGGCGTTTTTAATGGAGAAATAGGAACGATTACAGAAATTAACGAGAAGGAAAAAAAGGTGGAAATTCGATTTGATGATGAAAAAGTGGCTTGGTATGAATTTTCGAATTTAGACCAAATTGAACATAGTTATGCGATTACCATACATAAATCCCAACGGAAGCGAGTTTGATGTAGTTATTATGGTAGTTCCACCAACTTCGCCAATGCTGATTACTAGGAATTTACTTTATACGGGTATTACGAGAGCGAAAAAGCTTATAGTAATTGTTGGTATGGAAAAGGTAGTGGATTTTATGATTCAAAATGTGGATGTGAAGAAGAGAAATACAGGTTTAGCGTATAAAATGAGACAATAAGGACAGGTTTCAATTGTCTCATTTTTTTGTCAAAATATGTCGAGAACTTTTTCGTATAAATTAGTAAAACATATTGACTTAGGATTAAAAATGAATTAAAATGTAAAAAACAGAAAAGAGGTGTAAATATGATAAAAACTGTTAAATTATTAGAAATAGGAAAAAGATTTTTTAGTAAAAAAATTAAAGTGATGGCTAGAGATGGTTGGGTGTATGATTTTGAATGGAGTTTAGCTTTTAGGTCAGAAAAATATAGACAAGAATTTTTGAAGTCTATATACAGAGCAGAAGAAGATATAAGAGAAGGAAGAGTATATACACAAAAGGAGATGGATGAATATTGTAGAACAGAATTTGGAATCAATATATGAAATAATATATTCAACAGAATATAGGCAAGAATTAAAGGAAATTTATTATTATATAGCAATTCATTTGCAAGAAGAAGTGATAGCTAAGAAATTAGTACATAAAATACAAGAAGAAATCTTAGACTTGTCATATATGCCAAGAAAATACAAGCGACTCAAGAAAACAAGAAATATTGGAATACATCAGAGAAATGTCAAAAATTATAACATTATTTATCAAATTGATATTAAAATCAAAAAAGTTTATATCTTACATATTTTTTATTCCAGGAGAAATTATTTAAAACTTATTTAATTCATAAAAATTTAATCAAAAGGAGAAAATCAAATTTTAAATCAAATATTAAATTTAATTTATCCACCAACATGCGGAATTTGTGGAAAATTAAATCCAAACTTTTTATGCAATAAATGTCAAAAGCAATTAGAAATCCAAGCCAAATTTCAAATCGAAAAAAACCAAAATATTAGTTATTATTTTCAAGAACATTTATATATCTTTGAATATCAGGGAATGATAAGAAAGATTATCTTAAATTATAAATTCAATGATAAATCCTATTTATACAAAACTTTTGTAAATTTTTTGTTAAAAAATGAAAAATTCTTTGAAATTTTAAAATCTTATGATACAATAATACCAGTTCCAATCAGTCAAAAAAGAAGAAAAGAAAGAGGCTATAATCAAAGTGAATTAATAGCCAAAGAAATAGCAAAAGCAATAGGAAATCATTATAACAATCAATGCCTTTATAAGACCAGAAATATTATAGAACAAAGCAAATTAAAAAAAGAAGAAAGACAAAAAAATATACGAGGTGTGTATGAATTACGCAATCAAAAGTTATTACAAGATAAAAAAATATTATTGATAGATGATATTTATACAACAGGAAGCACCGTGAATGAATGTGCTAGAATGTTAGAACAAGCACAGCCTAAATTTATTGGTGTGTTTACATTGGCAAAGGATTAAATTATGGACAAGGGACACGGGGACGTAGATAATGTCCCTATATAATAATAAACAACACATTAAGTTGGGAATTTTAAATAAGGGACATTATCTACGTCCCCATGTCCCTTAGGGAGGAAAGTTTGAAATGGAAGATTTAGTTGAAAGCATATTAGACTATGTAAGGTCAGATTATACAGACTATGCCATTATGATTAATGGAGAGTGGGGCTCTGGAAAGACACATTTTTGGAACAACAAAATCAGAAAAAAAATTGAGTCTTTGCAATTAAATGGGAAAAGATATACAACCATTTACATGTCTTTATATGGAATTTCTAATTTAGAGGAAATTAGTAAAAAGATATTCATTGAAACGACCCAGTTAATGGATAAAAATTTAAGGAAATTTATGGATGATAATAGTCAAACTACTATTCCAGAGTATGCGAAAACAGGAATAGACATGGCTAACTTTTTTGGGGTTACTCAAAATGGAGACAGAGTAGACTATGGCGAGTTCTTCTCAACAGATGACAAGGTTTTATGTTTTGATGACTTGGAAAGAGCCAATGTAGATGTTATTGATATTCTAGGATATATCAACAATTTCGTAGAACATGACCATATCAAAACCATTATTATTTGTAACGAAAAAGAACTTTCTACCAAATTAAAAAGCTCAAACCTTGAAATGAAAACTTTTATTGCCACCTATCTTTTAGACAAGCAAGATGAATTAAATAAATCAGACAAACCAATGGTGGAGAAAATTCAAGATAAAATCGAGCATGTTTTTGATAAAGCCAATGATTATGAAAGAATTAAAGAAAAATTAATTGGTGAAACCTTTGAATATGCACCAAAATTTGATTATATTATCAATGGCATTTTAATGAGATATGAAAATAATCCAGATCTAATTCGATTTTTAAGAGAAAATACAGGGCTTATTATATCTACTTTTAACAAAAGTGGAACGAGAAACTTAAGAATTTTGAAGCATGCTTTAAATGATTTTAAGAAAATCTATGAAATGGTTAATAAATCGTATCCTAATACCAATCATAGAGTGATGCAAACGATGTTGATATTTACTATAGCGATTTCATTTGAAATCAAAGCAGGTAAGATTACCAAAGATAAATTTGTTAATATTCAAGACAATGAAGAATATAAGTCTATTTTAGTTTCTTCTAGAATATTAATGGATAACAGACAATTCTATATTAAAGAATTTGATAACAATTATTATTATAATTTCAAATCTGAATATCGTTTCTTTAAATTTATCGAATATTATATCAGAACTCGTATTTTTGATATGAAATTATTTAAAGAAAACATGGAAACCATTAGAAATACCGTTGATACTGAAAACCTACCAGGTTATAAAAGATTATTAACAGAAGAGTATTGGAAAATTTCAGATGACCAATTTGATACCGTTATTCGAGAAGTCATTCATGATGTGAAAGAAGGAAATTTGAGTTTAATTGATACGGTAAAATTATTTGCGTACTTTAGCTATTTTTCTAGAAAAGGACTGATTGAATACGATTTAAAAACTTTGAGAAGTGTATTTTTTAATGGTATGAATATAGCCTCTTTATCTTCGGAATATTGTCCAGACCCAAAAGAAGAGTTGGGAAAGATTGCGATAGAAGAAGTGGAAGAGGACATGGAAGACATTTTAAAACATTTCAATGCTTTAAATGACCAGTTACTAGATAAAATGTATAAAGAAAAAGCAGATGAGGTTATGAAATGCATTCCAATGAAAATGGAGCAATTCTATGAAAAATTTGACCAAGAATGTATGGAAGTTCCTATTTTTAAATATTATGACCCATTCCAATTATTCCAAAGAATTTCATGTGCAAGTAATGAGGATATTGTCTTAATTAAAGAAAAATTAACCGATAGAGCGAATCGCTACACCAAACAAATTGAGCCAGAGATGAAAAATATTAAGCAACTAAAACAAGTCATTGATGATTACTTAAAGGGAAAAGAACCAACCATCAAGATTGTTATGTTGAAAGAATTTTCAAAAGATATGGGTTACATTTTGGATAAGTATAAAATGAGTTTTTTACCAAAGAAGGAAGATAAGGTTGTAGAAGTGGAGGAAGATTAAAAGTAGTTACTGATTTTTTAAAAAAGTTTATTATATTTTTTATTTGTAACTCCCAACATCACACAGTCTGTAACTACATAACAGACTGTAAGCTTGTTGGTTCCCCTGAATTGTTACTGCATAAAAAATATAATAAACTTTTAAAGTAAAATATAAAAAAGGGGAAGTAAAATGGAAAATAAGTACAACAAACAAAAGTATTTAGAATTATTAAGTAAAGAATACCGAAATATTAATGAAGTAACAGAAGAAATTATTAATTTACAAGCGATTATCAACTTACCCAAAGGAACCGAAATGTTTTTAAGTGATATTCATGGAGAATATGAGCCATTTGTCCACATTTTAAACAATGGAGGAGGAATCATTAAAAGCAAAATTGATTCTATTTTTGGAAATACTACCACAGAAAAAGAAAGAGCAACACTAGCTACTTTGATTTACTATCCAGAAGAAAAATTAAAATTAGTCAAACAAAAAAAGCAAGATTTAAAAGAATGGTATACGATTACTTTGTATCGTTTAATTGAAGTTGCCCAAAAGATTAGTTCCAAATATACAAGGTCAAAAGTAAGAAAGGCCATTAACAGTGGGTTTGAGTATGTGATTGATGAATTATTGCATTCCCAAGCAGGAAATGAGAAAGATAAAGAAAAATACTATACAGCCATCATAAAAACGATTATTGATTTAGAGCAGGCTGAAAATTTTATTATTGCTATTTCGGATTTAATCAAAAGAATGGCAATTGACCATTTGCATATTTTAGGAGACATCTTTGATAGAGGACAATCTCCAGATTTGGTAATTGAAAAGTTAAAGAAATTTCATAGTTTGGATATGCAATGGGGAAACCATGATATTTATTGGATGGGAGCAAGCTTGCGGTAATAAAGCTTGTATTGCAACTGTTATCAGAAATTGTGCCAGATATAACAATATTGCAATTTTAGAAGATGGTTATGGCATTAATATTAGACCTCTTTCTACTTTTGCGATGGAAACTTATCGAGATGATGAATGTTTAAACTTTATGCCAAAAGTTTATGATGATAATAAATATGATAGTAGTGATAAAGTGACTATTGCTAAAATCCACAAAGCTATTACAGTGATTCAGTTTAAGCTAGAGGGGCAATTGATTAAGAAGCATCCAGAATATCATTTAGATAATCGTCTTTTGCTGGATAAAATGAATTTAGAAGAAGGCTATGTGGTACTAGATGGTAAACAATATGAATTAAACGATACGAATTTTCCAACCTTAAATCCAAAAGATGCTTATCAATTAAGTGATGAGGAAGAGGAAGTGGTGGAGAGACTTTGTGAATCCTTTAAACATAGTCAGAGATTAAATGAACATATCGAATTTATTTATCAAAAGGGAGAATTATATACGATATTTAATTCCAATTTATTATTCCATGCTTGTATGCCAATGGATGAAAAAGGAAATTTCCAAACAGTTGAGTTTTTAGGAAATAAAGTAAGCGGAAGAAAATATTTTGATTTAGTGAATGAAACCATTCGAAAAGTGTATGTGAATAAAGAGGAACAAGATGAAGATTTATTAGATATTATGTGGTTTTTGTGGATTTCACCAGTTTCTCCGTTTTTTGGTAAGGATAAGATGGCAACTTTTGAGAGTTATTTTATAAATGATAAAGAGACACATAAAGAAGAAAAAAATCCGTATTATCATTTTTCTAACCAAGAGGAAATATGCGATAAGATTTTAAAAGAGTTTGGATTAGAAGGCAAAGAAGCTCATATTGTCAACGGACATGTGCCAGTTAAAGCTAAAAATGGGGAAAGTCCACTTCATGCCAATGGAAAATTGTTAGTGATTGATGGGGGATTTGCTAAAAGTTATCAAGTGGCAACAGGAAATGCAGGTTACATATTAAGTTATAATTCAAATGGACTGTTATTAAGCCAAAATAAGCCATTTGAATCAGTCGAAAAAGCCATTAAAGAAGAGAAAGATATTATTTCTGAGATTGTCGTTAAAAAAACGGGTATTGTAAGAAAAACAGTGGGAGATACGGATATTGGTAAAAGATTAAAACAAGAAATACAAGATTTATCAGAATTGTTGCAATTCTATGAATCTGGAAAGTTAAAACAAGTTAATTAAAAATGTTTTTTAAAGTTAATTCTATTTTTTATGCAGTAACAATTCAGAGGAACCAACAAGCTTACAGTATGTTATGTAGTTACAGACTGGCAGATAGTTGGGAGTTACATATAAAAAATAGAATTAACTTTTGAAATCATTTTTTTATTTTTCAATGCATAATTTTTTCCTTATTTGTCATAATAAGAATATAAACAAAAAATTTACGAGGAGGAAAATTATGAAAGCAACTGGAGTTGTAAGAAGAATAGATGATTTGGGAAGAGTCGTTATCCCAAAAGAAATAAGAAAAACTTTGAGAATCAAAGAAGGAGACCCATTAGAGATATTTACAGATAGGGAAGGGCAAGTCATATTAAAGAAATATTCTCCTATTGGTGAGCTTTCAGAATTTGCAGCTGGCTATGCAGAGACATTGTCAAAAACAACAGGACATATTGCTTGTATTACGGATAAAGATACTATTATTGCTGTATCAGGTGGTTCTAAGAAGGAATTTCTAGAGCAAGATATTAGTAATGAATTGGAACAATTGATGGAAGATAAAGAAATTTATACCAGTAAAGAAAATAGTGATGTGGCTATGCCAATTACCAAAAATGATAATCAAGAAAGAAAAAATAATGCACAAGTGGTTTATCCAATTGTTTCCAATGGAGATACGATTGGTACGGTTATTTTAATGTCAAAAGAGCCAAATGGTAAAATGAATGATGTAGAAAAAAAGGTGGCTCAATCAGCAGCAACATTTTTGGGTAGTCAAATGGATATATAATCTTATGAAAATCAAGAAAGTGGTGAAGTTTTCTTGATTTTTTCCTTATTTTGGAGTATAATTTGGAAAGCGAATCAAATTGAAAAAAGGAGAAATTTTATGAAAGCAATTGAGATAAGGAATAAATATTTGGAATTTTTCAAAAGACATGGACATGCTGTTATTCCATCTGCACCATTAATTCCAGAAAATGACCCATCTGTATTATTCAATACAGCTGGTATGCAACCATTAGTACCTTATTTATTGGGAGAAAAACATCCATCTGGAACACGTTTAACCGATTATCAAAAATGTGTCAGAACGGTTGATATAGACGAAGTAGGAGACAATCGTCATTTGACCTATTTCGAAATGCTTGGAAACTGGTCATTAGGAGATTATTTCAAAGAAGAATCCATTAGCATGAGTTTCGAATTTCTAACCAAAGAATTAGGAATTCCAGTAGAAAAATTATCGGTAACTTGTTTTGCAGGAGATGAAGATTGCCCAAGAGATACCGTTTCTGCCGATAACTGGAAAAAAGTTGGAATTCCAGAGGATAGAATTTATTTTTATGGCAAAGGAGACAACTGGTGGATTGCAGGAGAAGAAGGACCTTGTGGACCAGATACAGAGATGTTCTATGATACTGGAAAACCAGCTTGTGGACCAGATTGCCAGCCATCTTGTGATTGTGGCAAATATGTTGAAATTTGGAATAATGTATTTATGGAATATTTTAAAAGTCAAAATGGTTATTCCAAATTAGAGAAAAAGAATGTGGATACAGGTCTAGGCTTAGAGAGAATGGCAATGTTATTACAGGGAAAAGAAACGCCTTTTGATACGGAATTGTTCCAACCAGTTATGAACAAATTACAACAGCTTCAAAAAGTAGATTATGTGGAAAGTAGAAGAATTGTAGCAGAGCATTTACGTTCTAGTATGATGATTATTGCAGATGGTGGAAAACCAAGTAATTTAGATAGAGGCTATGTTTTAAGAAGATTAATTAGAAGAATGATAAGACATTTAAATAAATTACAAATTGATTTAAGTGAACTTTCTGAATTAATAGAAATCAATGTGAAAAACTTAAAAGAAATGTATCCCGATTTAGAAAAAAACAAAGAAATGATACAAAGTGTTATTTTAGAAGAAAAAGATAAATTTGTAAAAACTTTAGCACATGGGGAACGAGAATTTGAAAAAGAAATTAAGAAAATGCAAGAAATAGGAAAGAAAAAGATTTCGGGAGAAATTGTTTTTCGATTATATGATACCTATGGTTTTCCACCAGAAGTAACCAAAGAGTTAGCAACAGAGCATGGGTATGAGGTAGATTTAAAGCAATTTGATGAACTATTTAAAAAACATCAAGAGAAGTCAAGACAAGGTTCAGAGCAAAAGTTTAAAGGTGGATTAGCAGAGCAAACAGAAGAGACCATAGCTTATCACACAGCTACTCATTTATTAAATGCCGCATTAAAGCAAGTCATTGGAAAAGATGCTCATCAAAGAGGTTCTAATATTACGGTTGATAGAATGAGATTTGATTTTAATTGTGACCATAAATTGACAGACGAAGAAAAGAAGGCGGTAGAAGATTTAGTGAATCAATGGATACAAGAAGGGCTAGAAGTAACCAAGCAGGAGATGAAAAAAGAAGAAGCTATTCAGTCTGGAGCAGAGTGTATGTTTATTGAAAAATATCCAGATATTGTAACTGTATATAGTATAGGGGAAGTGTCCAAAGAACTATGTGGAGGTCCTCATGTGAAAAATACGAAGGAATTGGGAACTTTTAAAATTAAAAAAGAAGAATCTAGTTCGTCAGGGGTGAGAAGAATTAAAGCAGTTTTAGTGAAATAAATTTTTAAGATTGCCAAAGGAGACGGACCTTTTTGGTAATTTGTAAAAATAATAAGACGAATCCTTAAATATATAAATTTTTTCATTTGCCCCATTCTAAAAATCCTAACAAAAGTTTTCCAAACTTTTGAGGATTTTTGAACGGTCCCCCCGAATTCATTACAAAATTTATATATTTAAGGATGGATAAAAATGATAAAACAGAAAAGTGCCAAAAAGGTCTGTCCCCTTTGGCACTTTGGCAAAAAAGGAGGAGAGAAAATGGAAGATTGTTTATTTTGTAAAATAATAAAAGGTGAAATACCTTGTAACAAAGTATATGAAGATGAGGAGATTTTAGCTTTTTACGATATTCATCCAGCAGCTCCTATTCATATTCTAGTAATACCTAAAAAACATATCGCTTCATTAGCACATTTAGAAAAAGAGGATGAAGCAATAGTGGGAAAAATATATAGTGTAATGAATCAGATAGCTGAGGAGAAAGATTTTAAAAAGGATGGTTATCGTGTCATTGTAAATTGCGGAAAAAATGGAGGTCAAGAGGTAATGCATTTACATTTTCATTTATTAGCTGGCAAACAATTAGGAGAAAAAATTGTCTAAAAGCTATACACTTTTGTCGATAGATATGATATAATGGATATAGTAGTAAAAATGTACGGAGGTAAAAAATGTTTGATAGTAAATATAGTAAGGTATTAACTGTAATATTAGTAATTGTAATTATTGCTATTGTTGGATTATTGGGCTTTTTAGGTTATGACTATTATCAAAACTTTGTTGTAACAAAAGATACTTCAGATTTTGTAGATAATTTTCAGGGGGATGTGACAGACGGAGAGGCGAAAGAAGAAGGAGATACAGCACAAGCGACTACTACTGATCCGTTTGATTTAAAAGATGCAGAGATAACCAATGGTACTACGAAACGAACTTATAAGGGATTTGGTGTATTAGGAACTATGGAAATACCAGCTACTAATTTTAAATATCCTGTATTAGAAAAAGTAACCAAAAAATCAATTGAAACAGCTGTAGCATTTTTGTATGGGACAGGATTAAATCAACCAGGAAATAGTGTTATTATTGGTCATAATTATAGAAATGGTTTGTTTTTTTCTAATAATAAGAAATTGAATATTGGAGATAAAATATACATAACAGATGCAGAAGGAAATAAATTAACTTATACTATTTATAATAAATTTGAAACAACACCAGAAGATACCTCTTTTTATCAAAGAGATACAGGAGGTAAACCAGAGGTGACGTTATCAACTTGTACAGATGATAGTAAGGCAAGATTAATTATATGTGCGAAAACAGAATAAAAGAAAAGTGAAAGGAATTTTAAAAATTCCTTTATTTTTTTTGCTAAATTGTATATAATGAAGAAAAGTTATAATTTAGTTTTAAATATATAAATAATAAAATTTCGTTCTTTACTGGTCGGACGAATCATATAAACAGATAAAATAGTATTTTATAGTAATATAAGTTAATTTAGCTTATCTGTATGAATAGGTGTCCTCCCAAACTGCGCATCACTGCATTTTATTATTTATATATTTAAGACCTTTGAATAATAACAAGTAAATTTAGTAATAGCAAAAATGAGAGGTGGCAAGGTGAATCAAGAACAAGCAAAAGAAAGAATTGAAGAATTGAGAAAGCAAGTAGAATATCATGCTCAAAAGTATTATGATGAGGACAAGCCAGAAATATCTGACTTTGAATATGATATGTTAATGGTAGAATTGAGAAATTTAGAAAAAGAGTTTCCAGAATTTCAATCAAAGGCTTCTTTAACACAAAAAGTAGGTGGCCATGTAAAAGAGGGGTTCCAAAAAGTAATGCATGAAGTACCATTACAGAGTTTGCAAGATGTTTTTAGTATCGAGGATGTAGAAGAATATATTACAAAGATAGGGCAAAAAGCAGAAGAAAACAATATAGAAAAAGTAACGTATGTCGTAGAAACCAAAATAGATGGCTTGTCAGCTGCTTTAGAGTATAAAAACGGCGAATTCATAAGAGGAGCGACCAGAGGAAATGGGGTAGTAGGGGAAGATGTGACAGAAAATCTAAAAACGGTTAAAACGATTCCTATGAAGCTAAAAGATAAGATTGATATAACGGTTAGAGGAGAGGTTTTTATTGCAAAAGATGACTTTGAGAAAATGAATCAAGAGCGAGAAGAAAACGAAGAAGAATTGTTTGCAAATGCCAGAAATGCAGCTGCTGGTTCATTAAGGCAGTTGGATAGTAAGATAACCAAAACAAGACCATTGGATATTTATATTTTTAATGTACAAAAGATAGAAGGAAAAGAGTTTAATTCTCATTATGAAGAATTGGAATATTTAAGTAACCAAGGTTTCCATGTTAATCCTATTCGTATTTATTGTAAGACCATGCAAGAAATTGAGAAAGCTATCCAAAAAATTGGAGAAGACAGAGAAAATTTGACATTTGGAATTGATGGAGCGGTTGTTAAAGTAGATGATTTGAAATTTAGAGAAATATTAGGAACAACAGCAAAAACACCTAGATGGGCGGTAGCCTACAAATATCCACCAGAGAAAAAAGAAACGAAGCTAAAAGAAATCATATGTCAAGTAGGAAGAACAGGAGTTATTACACCAATGGCAATTTTAGAACCAGTCAAAGTAGCAGGTTCCACCATTTCAAAAACTACATTACACAATGAGGACTTTATTAAAGAAAAAGAACTAAAAATTGGAGACACGGTTGCTATCCAGAAAGCAGGAGATGTTATCCCAGAAATTGTGGAGGTCAAAAAAGATAAAAGAACAGGGGAAGAAATTGAATTTGAAATGCCAAAAGTATGCCCAGTATGTGGAGCGCAAGCAGTAAGAGAAGAGGGAGAAGCAGCCATTCGATGTACAGGGATTGAATGCTCAGCTAAGCTATTTAGAAATTTAGTTCATTTTGTATCCAGAGAAGCCATGAACATTGACGGATTAGGAGAAAACATCATACAACAATTGCTAGACAATGGGCTAATCGAAAATATAGCAGATATATACATGTTACAATTAGAAGATATTGCTTCTTTAAAAAAGAATGGAAAAAAATTTGCTCAAAACTTGGTAGATAGCATTAATCAAAGCAAAGAAAATGACTTATATAGACTAATCACAGCTTTAGGAATTCGTCATGTAGGAAGTAAGGCTTCGAAATTATTAGCTAGAAAATACAAAAACATAGATAATTTAATAAAGGCAGAGTTTGAAGATTTAAGTCAGATTAATGATATCGGACCAATCGTAGCCAACAGTATTATAGAATTTTTCAGCCAAGAACAAACACAAGATTTAATCCAAAAACTGAAAGTGGCAGGTGTCAACACGGAAGCAAAAGAGGAAGAAAATATAGATAACCGATTCGAAGGAAAAACTTTCGTACTAACAGGTACATTAGAGAACTATACAAGAGGAGAAGCGAGTAACCTAATTGAAAAATTTGGAGGAAAAACATCTGGTACTGTATCCAAAAAAACGGACTATGTGCTAGCAGGAGAAGAAGCAGGAAGCAAGCTAACTAAAGCACAAAGCTTGGGAGTCACCGTCTTAACAGAAGCAGAATTCCAAGAAATGATTCGCTAGTATATGTTTGGGTGTGTTTGGAGACAGGTTAAGAAGAGGAGAAAAGAGGAGAAATTATGGAGAATTATACATTTGAAATGATGTGGGAAGATTTAAAAAATGGCTATCAGATTTATTATACTTATGTTGGAAATCGCTATTTACTTTTTAAAACAGCAGAAAATTGCTATACGCAAAAACTACTTTCTGACCATAAGAAAAATCCACAACCTAAAATGTTGATGCTAACTTTGAAGAGAGTGAAGGAAATGTTTCCTGATATGGAGGATATTGAGTATAAGATAGGAACATCAGAAATAGAAAACTTGTAAGTGTTGATATGAGCGAGTTTTATTAAAATGATAAAAATATAGAATTTTATAAAAAACTTGAAAAAACGACCGATTTTATAAAAATAGTAAAAAATAATAGCCTAACTGGTAGGTAGGGAATATGTCCATTGACATAGCTAAAATAAAAAATTTAATATGCCGATTACAGGAAATAGAGTGTTAGAATAGCACTTTATTTTTTTATTCTAAAAAAGTTTTGAATGTAAAAGCTAATAGATTTACAGATACAAATAAATGAACAAAAGAGATAAAGAAACGGATATAAAATTCAGGATTTTTCATAATAAAGATATGTCCGATTTGATTAAATTTTATTAGCAAAAAGGCGGACAAAATAAAAGTATGCAAATGATTAAGAAATCTAAAAACAAAAGAAAATTACTGTATGGAGTTTAGGGTGTACATACAGGTAAGGGGTTCAAAAGAAAAAAAGATGATGTATATTAGTTTAATTAAGGAATGGAGGTTTAAGATTATGAAAATAAGATTAAGTTCAAGGGATATAGAGCTTATATGTTTTATAGGTAGATATAAGCAAATAAAATCAGTTGATTGTAAAAAGATTTATAAATCTAAAGATTATTATAGAAAAAGATTAAAAGTATTAGAAAAGGCAGGATATGTAAAAAGAAAAAATACATATTATATAAAAATTGATATAGAGGGAAGAAGATTATTACAAGATTTTGGATATGAAAGTTATAATCTTTGTAGAAATAAAGATTACAAAGACAGAATAAAAGATGTAGCAAAGATTGCAATGCTTGCATTTGAAGATGATATAAATTTTATACCTAGTTGGGAGCTAAAAGAAAATAATATTTATACAGATTTAGGTAGAAAATATATTGGTGAATTGCAGATTTTACAAGATAAATATATTGTGTATTATATTTCAAATAGAAATAACCCATTATATGTAAGACAAACTTTAACAGATATTAATAAAATGTTTTCAAATGATAAAGTAATCGTGTTTTTAGAAGATTTTGATAGAATCAATAAAAGTAATAAGTATTTTACGATAAGTGGTAAATCTATACAGGTAATAAATCCAACAGAAGATAATTTAGAATTGATAAAGACTATTAAAGATATAGATATTTATGACGTAGTAAAAGAAATCTACAAAGGAAAAGAAATACTGCTTTCTAACTGGAATAAAGCAGATTTTATAACAGAAGATAAAAGATATATTGTTTTTATGCCTTTTGTTGATACAGGAAAATTACATAAATTAAATGTAGCTTATGGAGATAATAAAGAAATTAAAAGAAATGTTGATATATTAACTTTAAAGGGAAATAGAAGTAAGATTAATGAAATGTTAGTTAAATCAACCAATATTATTGAAATTGATAAATGTTTAGATAAGATTAGAAACGAAAGCATGTTATGTGAATAATGAAATTTTTAATTTTAGATTTTATTGTAAAAATGGTCAACCTGTGATAAAATTACAGCATAATGGAGGAATGAAAAATGTTTAATATTAATCATGTTGCAATAAGTGTAACAAATGCTGAAAATAGTATAGAATTTTATAAAAAGTTTGGATTTAAAAAGTTTAAATATTGGAAAGCAGAAGATGAAAGTATAAAAATAAATATGCTAAAGTTAAATAATATAGTTTTAGAAATATTTTGCTATAAAGAATATACAAAATTGCCAGACACAGCAAAATCAACAGCAACAGATTTGCCAATATTAGGAACAAAACATTTTGCACTAGGTGTAGAAAATATTAAAAAAGCAAAAGAATTTGTATTACAGAATAATATTTGTCAAAGTGTAGATATAAAAATAGGAAGATTAGGAAAACCATATTTCTTTATTAATGATCCAGATGGAATATTAGTAGAAATAATTGAGAATGATTAGGGCATAAAAATGTTAGTAAATGAAATAATAGAATATTGTCAAAAAAAGAATAAAGCATATATTGATTATCCATTTGGAGATATTCCAATATGCTTTAAAGTGAATAACAAAATTTTTGCAGAAATATATCCACTAGAGAATGATTATAAAATAACATTAAAATGTGATCCATTATTAGCAGAATTATATAGAAAACAGTATGAAGATGTAGTAATTAGAGGTTATCATTGCCCACCAGTTCAAGCAATTTACAGAAATACGGTTTATATAAATAAAACAGTTAGTGATGAGTTGATTTTTGAAATGATAGACCATTCTTACGATGAAGTAATAAAAAGTTTTTCTAAAAAGATACAAAAACAATTACTAGAAAATTAGTAAAAAGAAAGGAAATGTATATGTTATCAAATAAATTAAATATAGGAGACACAATAGGAATTATATCGCCATCAGCACCAATAACACAAGATTTAAAAGAACAATTTAATAGAGGACTACAAGTGTTTAAAGATATGGGATTTAAAATTGAGTTAAGTAAAAATGTATATGCAAATACATTAGGCTATTCATCTACAGTAAGTGAAAAAGTAGAAGATATAAATGAAATGTTTGCAAATAAAGAAGTAAAAGCAATAATATGCTCACAAGGTGGACAAAATTCAAATGCAATTCTTCCATACATAGATTATGAAATAATAAAAAATAATCCAAAAATAATAATGGGAATTAGTGATTCGACAGCGATACTAAATGCTATTTATGCAAAAACAGGAATTATAACATATCATCAAAACGATATTATTTGGGGATTAGGAAGAGAAGTATCAGAAAAAGAAGCTAATGATTTTAAATTAAGACTAATAGATGGAAAAAATGGAAAAGTAGAACATTTTACAAAATGGAGTTGTTTAAGAGATGGAATAGCGGAAGAAGTTTTAGTTGGTGGTAATTTATCAACTCTTGTTAAATTATTAAAAACAGAATACTGTCCAGATTTTAATAATAAAATATTATTTTTAGAAGAGTATGCAGATGAATCTCCATTAGATGAGGTAGATAGCAAAATAAATATACTAAAACAACATAAAGTATTTGAAAAAATAAAAGGCTTATGGATAGGATATTATGAAAAAGATACAGAAATAGCAAAGTTTGAAGATGTAATAATGAACAATTTACAAGAATATGAATTTCCAATACTAAAATGTAATGATTTTGGACATAATTGCGAAAATATAGTTATTCCAGTTGGTGCAAAAATAAAATTAGATGCTACAAATTGTGAAGTTGAAATAATAGAGAGAACATTGAATTAATATAAGATAAAAGAGTAAATTATATTAAAAATGGATATAAAGATGTAAAAATTAAGTAAGAAAAAGTTGTAAAAGAAATAGAAAAATATTGCAAGATGATTTGACAGAAACTTAAAATTATGTTAATATATAAACATATAAAAAATAGAAAAGAAGGAATTAATTATGAAGTTAAGAATATTTTTAAACCAATTACATCATCATCGTAGGAGCTTGTAACTAGCATTTTTATGCGTAGGTACAGGCTAAAAACTGTACCTACGATAGTTTAAAAATATTTAAGATAGATATACTTAAAAAGACTATTTGTAGGAAATAAAATTTTTACAAATAGTCTTTTTTGTGTATCTATTTTTGTTTAAAAATATTAAAACTTCATAATTAATAAAAAAAGAAAGGTGATTTAAATGAAAAAGTTAGAATTAAAAAATGTAAAAGGTAGTTATGATTATGAAAGTAAAGATCAAATTATAAGAAATTATATCTCAGACACTTTAAGAGAAGTTTTTGAGAAATATGGGTACAAACCATTATCAACATCAATCTTATGTTATTATGATTTATTAGCTTTAAAATATGATGATGATAATGACATACTAAATGAAATATATAAAGTAACAGACCAAGCCAAAAGAAATTTAGCATTAAGATATGATTTAACAGTATCATTTGCAAAATATATTGCAGTAAATAAAAACATAAATTTACCATATAAAAGATATGAAATAGGAAAAGTATTTAGAGATGGTCCAGTAAAGCGAGGAAGAGTAAGAGAGTTTATTCAATGTGATGTAGATAGTGTAGGAATAGAAGGGCAACTAATAGAAGCAGAACTAATTAGTTTATTTGTAGAAGGATATAGAAGATTAGGAATTGACATTATAATAAAATATAATAATAGAAAAATTATGTCAGGGATAATTGAAATATGCAAAATTACAAAAGAAAAGATAAATCAAACAATAACAATAATTGATAAATTTGAAAAATTAACAAAAGAAGAAATAAGATTAGAATTTGTAAAAATAGGGTTAGAAGAAGAACAAATAAATAATTTAATTAAATATTTAAATATGAACTTTGATGAAATTAAGGAAAAATTTGAAGGAATGCAAAATTTAGAATTACAAGAAGGAATAAAAGAAATAAATGAGTTAAATAAATATATAAAAAGTCTTAATTTAGATAACTATGTTCAATTTAAAGCAACACTTGCAAGAGGGCAAGAATATTATACAGGAACAGTATTTGAAGTTTATCAAACAAATGGAGATATAAAATCAAGCATTGGAGGTGGAGGAAGATATGACAAAATGATAGGCAATTTTATAGGTGATGGCAAAAAATATCCAGCTGTTGGTATAAGTTTTGGACTAGATGTTATATTTGATATTTTGAAAGCAAAAGGAAATTTAAAAAATACAAATATAGATGTATATATAATTCCAATGCAAAACAAAATCCAAGCACTAAAAATTGCAACAGATTTAAGAAAACAAGATATAAATGTAGATATTGAAATGAATAATAAAAAATTAAAAAAGGCATTAAATTATGCAAATATAGAAGAGATTCCATCTGTAATTATAATTGGAGATGATGAATTAAAAGAAGATAAAGTAATACTTAAAAATATGCAAACAGGTTCACAAATAAAAGTGAAAATCGAAGAAATAGCAAAAAATTTAAAAAATATAGATAAGAGTTTAAATTATAAAATATTAAATCCTGGAGGAAATAAAACAGCCATAGTTATAGGAAACGAGTATAGTAATGAAGATAAAAAGAAAATAAATGATAAAATTTTAAAAGAAAATCCAGATGTAGAACAAGTTGGATTTATAAGCAAAAAAGAAAACAAACTAGAAATGGCAGGAGGAGAATTTTGTATGAATGCAACAAGATGTGCAATATGGGAATATCTAAAAGGGGATTTAGGAGAAATAGAATTAAATGTTTCAGGTTGTAAAGAAAAAATAACAGGAGGAATAACAAAAGAAAAAGAGGTATATGTAAATATGCAAATAAACAAAAAAATGAGTGAAATTATAGAAAAAAACAACAAATTAAATTTTATAAAATTAGATGGAATATTATTAACTATAATTGATGAAGAAAACTCAAAGAGATATATAGAAGAGTTAAAAAAAGATGAGGAAAAAGCGAAATTTAAATTAAAAGAAATAATGCAAACATTTGAAACATCTGAAAAAGCCTTAGGAATCATATTATTAGAAAAAGAAAAATCAAAAACTAAAATTAATCCTATAATTTGGGTAAAAACAATAGATACATTATATTATGAAACAGCTTGTGGTAGTGGAAGTTTAGCAACAGCAATTTACAAGAATTATATAGAAGGAATAGAAAATTTAGAAATTATGCAACCATCAGGATATAGTATTAATATAAACTTAAACCAAAAACAAGAATATATAGAAAATGCTATTATAACAGGAAAAGTAATCGAGGAGGAATAAAAATATGAGTGCAAAAGATATTTTAAAAGATTTAGTAAAATTCAATACAGTAAAAGATAAAGACAATAAAGAAATAATTAGTTATATAGAGAAAATTTTAAAAAGTAAAGGATTTAAAACCGATTATAAAAGCAAAGATTTAATAATGAGTATAAAAAATAAAAACACTTTAGGTTTTTTAGGTCATACAGACACAGTTGGGGCAGGTAACGACTGGAATACAAATCCATTTGAACTAAAGGAAAGTAAAGGGAATTTATATGGACTAGGAACATGTGACATGAAAGGTGGAATTGCTGCTATTTTACAAGCAGTACTAGAAACAGATTGGGAAAAATTAAAATATGGAATAAAATTATATTTTACTTATGATGAAGAAATCAATTTTTTAGGAATAAAAGAGATAATTCAAAAAAAAGAAAAATTTCCTGACAATATGATTATAGGAGAGCCAACAAATAATGCTATAATGAATGGAAGTAAAGGATTACTAGAACTAAAATTAGATTTTAATGGAATTTCAGCACATTCAAGTATGCCATATGAAGGTGAAAATGCAATAGAAAAATGTATAGAATTTATAAATGAATTAAAAATCTTCTATAATCAATTAAAAGAAGATAAAAGTGATGTTTTTGAAATAGGATATACAACTATGAATATAGGAAAAATAGATGGAGGTAAAAGTATAAATATTGTTCCAAATAGTTGCAAAGTACTAATAGATTTTAGAATTATAAAAGATGAGCATATAAATTTGATACTAAATAAAATTAACGAACTTACACAAAATTATAAGGGGAATTATGAAATAATAAACAATATAAAACCTTTTATAAATCAAGATGAAGATATTTATCCTACCAATTTTATAACAGAAGCTAGTTTTATAGATTCAAAAAATAGATATATTTTGGGTGGAGGACCAATTAATCCACATGAAGCAAATGAATATATATCTAGAGATAGTTTAGAAAATTTAGTTAAGCAGTATAAAGAAATGATATGTAAATATTGCAATTAAAAAATGTTTTGATACAAATTAAACTAATTATCCGCATTTGGTTGACAAGTGCGGGTAATTGGTTTAAAATAGATTTGGTGGTAAGTATGATATATAATTATAAAGAAATTAAAGAGAAGTATAAAACTAATTATAAAATTAATAAAGCAATTAAAGATAAAGAGCTATATAAAATAGAAAAAAATATATATTCTGATACAAAAAATGTAAACTATTTAGAAATGATTTCAAAAAAATACCCAAATGCAATTTTCACAATGGATAGTGCATTCTATTTCCATAATCTAACGGATGTCATTCCAAGTAAAATAAATTTAGCTATTGAAAGAAATTCATCACGTATTAAAGATGAAAAAATAAATCAAGTTTTAACTATAAAAAAATTATTCGAAATTGGCAAGATGCAAATGATTGTTGAAGGAGCTATTATTAATGTGTATGATAAAGAAAGAATGCTAATAGAATTAATCCGAAATAAAAATCAAATTGCTTTTGATTATTATAAAGAAATTATTTCCAACTATAGAAAAATAATAAGTGACATAGATATAAGTAAAATTGAAGAATATATAGAGATATTCCCACATGAAGAGCATATATATGAAACATTACAGAGAGAGGTGTTCTAATGGATTTAAAAGAAATGAGACAAAGATACATAAATGAAGGATATGATTTTTTAGATGCATCAGCAAAAGTATGCCAAGATATACTTTTAGCTAAAATATCTAAAAGTGCATTAAATAGAAATATAACTATAAAAGGCGGAGTAGTAATGCACAATATTTCAAAAGATAGCAGACGTGCTACCAGAGATTTAGACTTAGATTTTATCAAATATTCGTTAGATGATAAATCAATAAAAAATTTTATAGAAAAATTAAATTATCCCAAAACAGATATAAGCATAAATATAATAGGTAAAATTGAAGAACTAAGTCATCAAGATTATAATGGAAAAAGAGTATATATTGAAGTTAAGGATAAAAAACATAATAAAATTGAAACTAAATTAGACATAGGAGTACATAAAAACTTTGATATAGAACAAGATGAATGTTGTTTTGATTTAAACAATATAAATGAAAGTGTTACATTGTTAATAAATTCAAAAGAACAAATTTTTACGGAAAAGTTAAAATCATTATTAAAATTTGGATTTGTTTCAACAAGGTATAAAGATATATTTGATTTCTATTATCTAATAAATAATGAAGATTTAAATAAAGATAAGTTACTTAAGTGCTTTCACACCTTTATATTTAGTGATGATACAATGAAAGAAGATAATTTAGAAGACATATTTAATAGACTAAAAAGAATATTACATAATAGAAATTACTTAAAAAATTTAAACACAGCTAAAAATAATTGGTTAGAACTACCAATAGAAGAAGTGATTAAAAGCGTATTAGATTATTTTGAGACATTGCAAGTTGCAGAAGTATAGGAGTATATTTTAAATATGTTCTTATTTTTTTGTTAAAATTAATTAGAATTTTTATAAGGATTTGAAACGAATATATATTTTTTACCATCAAATTAGATATAATAAACTTTTGGCAGATTTGTCAAAAAGTTCTAAGAAAATACAATATTTTTCTGAATGTAATTTGAAATAATTTACATAATTTGAACAAAATTCAAAAATATGGTAAAATATAAATATTAAAAAGGGGTGAGATAGTAGTGTTAGAGAATTTAGATAAAGAACAGCTAATACAAATTATTGAAAAATTAGAGAAAGAAAACAAAGAACTAAAAGAAAAAATATATGGAAAAGTAGAAGAAAAACAATCACCTAAAGAAAATAAAGTTATTTCTAATGAAGAAAAAGTAAAAATTTTTATGGAAGTATTTAAAGGAAGAACAGATTTATATGCAAAAAGATGGACAAGTAATAAAACTGGAAAATCAGGATATTCACCAGTTTGTAAGAATGAATTTAGTGCATACAAATGTGATAAGCAAAGAGTAAAATGTAATGAATGTCCTTTTAGGGAACTAACACCATTAACAGAGGATATAATATTAAAGCATTTAAAAGGTAATATTACAATAGGGATATATCCATTATTACCAGGTGATTTATGCAATTTCTTAGCAATAGATTTTGATAAGAAAACCTATGAAAAAGATGTAACTGAATTTTGGAGTATATGTGATGAATTTGAGATTCCAGTTTATGTAGAAAGATCACAATCAGGGAATGGAGTACATGTATGGATATTTTTTGAAAAAAGTATGCCAGCTAGAATTGCTAGAAAAATGGGGAATATATTATTAACTAAAACAATGGAAAAAGCAGCTTTAGATTTAGATTCGTACGACAGATTATTTCCAAATCAAGATATAATTCCAAAAGGAGGATTTGGAAATTTAATAGCATTGCCATTTCAAGGTGAAAGTAGTAAAAAAGGAAATACAGTTTTTGTAAATAAATATTTTGAAGTAGAGAAAAATCAAATAAATATTTTAAATAATATAAAAAGAATGAAAAGTGATGAAATATATTCATTTATTGATAAATACAAAGAAGATGATTATAAAGAACCTGATATAGAAGAAAGCTTAGAAGATGATGATGAAATACCTAAAAAGGAAAATATTAAAGATACAATATTTACTAACAATGTGGAGTGCATACTTGATAATCAAATATATATTAAGAAATTAAAATTATTACCAAATGAAATAACATATTTAAAAAGACTAGCTAGTTTTACTAATCCAAAGTTTTATGAATTACAAAAACTAAGAATGCCGATATTTTATAAAACAACACCTAGAATAATAAGTTGTTTTGAAGAAGATGAAAGATTCTTAAAATTGCCAAGAGGACTAATAGATAAAGTTTTAGAAATATGTGAAAAAAGCAATGTTAAGTTAATAAAAAAAGACACAAGAGAAAATGGAATTGAAACAAACTACAAGTTTAATGGAAAGTTAAATAATAAACAAGAAAAAGTAATGAAAGAATTACTAAAATATGATGTAGGAGTATTGTGTGCTACAACAGGATTTGGAAAAACAGTGGTAGGAGCTAAAATTATTTCAGAATTAAAAACGAATACATTAGTTATAGTTAATAGAAACAATCTTTTAGAACAATGGAAAGAAAGATTATCATATTTTTTAGATATAAACAAAAAAGAAATAGGACAGATAGGAGCAAGTAAAGAAAAGCCAAATGGAAAATTAGATGTAGCAAGTTTTCAATCTTTATTTAAAAAAGATAATCTAGAAGAATTAGTTAAAGATTATGGGTTAGTTATTGTAGATGAATGTCATCATGTTGCTGCATATAGTTTCGAAAAAGTATTAAAAGCTGTAAGAAGTAAACATGTATATGGTTTAACTGCAACACCAACAAGAAAAGATGGATGGCATAAAATAATATATATGCAATGTGGTGATATAAGAGTTAGAGTATCTAATAAAGAATTAAAACAGAATAAAGAAATGGAACATACAGTAATTGTAAAAAAGACCAATTATAAATACATTCCAACTGAAGAAAAAGATAAAGTACAAATTTCAGAAATTCTTAATGACATGTGTCATAATCCTTTTAGAAATAGTATTATCATAGAGGATATAAAAATAGCTATAGAAGAAGGTAGAATTCCAATAGTTTTAACTGAAAGAGTAGAGCATCTAAAAATTTTAAAAGACAGTTTAGAAAGACTAGAAATACCAGTTGTTATATATAAAGGAAATATGGGAAAAAAGAAAACAAAAGAAATTCAAGATATTATAAAAGAAACAGATAAAAATAATAAATCAAGAATAATATTGGCGACAAGTAGTTCTATAGGAGAAGGCTTTGATGATAGTAGGCTAGACACACTATTTTTAACAATGCCAGTTTCATGGAAAGGAAGAATTATACAATATGTAGGAAGATTGCATAGAGAACATGAAGATAAAGAGAAAGTAATAGTGTATGACTATTTAGATAATATGAAAGTTTTAGAAAAAATGTATAATAGAAGATTAAAAGGATATAAAATTGCAGGATATGAGATTATAGAGTAAAATATTTTTTTGGAATAAAGAGAAGTGGATATAAAAAAATCTTGAAAAGCTACAGCTATAAGCAAATAAAAAAATAGGGTGTTTATATTCCATTTTTAAAAAATATATAGTATAATATATCTGTGTTAAGAAATTGTCATTACATAGCATATGTAGTTGATACCATCAAAATGGGTAAAGCTGATAAATCAGCAATTACTTTGTAAAAACAAAGGTAAAGTAGAAAACTTTGTGTTAGGACAAAGGTAAAAAGAGTAATATAAAAAAGCACAAAATTACTCCGCTTAAAAATATAACAAAGGGAGTATTGTGTCTAAAAGTAAATAATAGATGAATTACAATAACAAGTAAAAATGCTTGTTATTTTTTTCTACTTAAAAATAAAAGACAGGAGGTGTAAGAAAATGATAGAAATTAAAAATAGTAATATTCAAAGAAATATAAGAAAAAGTGCATATATAGGAATTTTAAACAAGCTAACAAAAGAAAATAAAATTACAAAAAATGAATATGAAAAAATCAAAAACAAAATCAACAAAAGATGCTAATAACTGTGAATTTGTATTGAAAAAGAAATGTTTTTAATATATAATGAAACAGTAATCGGCAAGAAGGAGGTAAGATGGCCGAAGTACAAATAATTGAAAAAGTAAATGGTCGAATAGACAGAAATAAAGGAACCATAATAAATGGACCAATTAAAGTAGCAGCCTATGCAAGAGTAAGCACAGACAAAGAAGACCAAAAAAATAGTTATGGATCACAATTAAAATACTATATGGAAAAAATGAATGCAAACCCAAAATGGATAGCAACACAAGTGTATGCAGATGAGGCAATTTCAGGAACACAAGACTACAAAAGAAGTGACTTTATGAGAATGATACATGATGCATTAAATGGAAAGTTTGATTTATTACTAACAAAATCAATTTCAAGATTTGCAAGAAACACAGTTGATACATTATCCTATGTAAGAAAGTTAAAAGAAAAAAATGTTGCGATACTCTTTGAAGAAGAAAACATCAATACACTTGAAATGAGTGGAGAATTATTACTAACTATATTAAGTTCAGTAGCACAACAAGAAAGTGAAACAATATCATCACATGTAAAACTAGGACTAAAAATGAAAATGCAAAGAGGAGAATTAGTAGGATTTCATGGATGTTATGGTTATGACTATGATAAATTGACAAAGACATTAACTGTAAATGAAGAAGAGAAAAAAGTGATTCAATACATTTTTGGCAGATATGCACAAGGTGCAGGAACAACAATGATTGCAAAAGAATTGACAGAAGCGGGGATACCAACAAGAAGAGGTAATCCAATATGGTGTGAAACAGTAATAAGAAAAATTATCAAAAATGAAAAATACAAAGGAGACTTATTACAAGGCAAAACATTTACAGTAGATCCAATTACTCATAGAAGATTAGAAAACATGGGAGAAGAACAAAAATACTTAATAGAGAAAAATCATGAAGCAATTATTGATGATGAAACTTGGGATAAAGTTCAAGAAATCTTGCAAAAAAGAAGCGAAAATTATAATAAAGGTACAAGAAGTGGAACATTTAGGAGAATGTATGCTTTTAGTGGAATAACTTATTGTGCATTTTGTGGAAGGTTAGTTACTAGAAAAAATTGGGTAAGTTCAACCAAAAATAAAAAAGCATGGTATTGTTCAACAGCAATAAAACAAGGCAGAAAATATTGTAGAGATAGCAAACCAATACCAGAAAAAGTAATAGAAAAATGTTTTTTAGATGCTTATAGAGTTTTATGTGCAGATAAAGCTACCATCATTAGAAACTTTATGGAAAAGGCAGAACCAATATTACAAGAAAATAATAGCAAAGAAGAAATTGAAAAATTAAATATACAAGAACATGACTTAAAAGAAAGACTAAAGAAATTATTAGATTTAAAGTTAGATAATACAATTACAGAAGAAGCTTTTAAAGAAAAAAATCATGAGATAGAAAGAAAAATAAGAAACATTCAAAAACAAATAGAAAACAAAGCTAGTACAGTAAATAAAGAAGATAACTTAAAATCTAAAGTGGAAGAAATTAAAAATCTTTTAAAAAGTCATAACATCATAACTGAATTTGACAGAGAAGTTTTTGATATATTAGTAGACAAAGTAATTATTGGAGAAATTGATGAAAAAGGAAATAAAAATCCATATGTAATTAGTTTTATCTTGAAAGGTAGCAAAAAGACTGATAGTTATGAATTATCAGAAGAACTAGAAAAGAAAGTAAAAAAGAAAAGCATAAAGCCAATAAGTATAGAAGATAAAAATGTGATATGTGAAATAAAAAGTTTTCAAAAATTAAAGATATTTGAAAAAGATGAAGATTTGTTTAGAACTAAGAAACAACTTGAATATATCAAGGTAAAAGTAATAACAGATTATGATAAAGACATTTCTTCCAACATAGCAAATTAGCAAAATTTAAGTGAATTTTCATATCTTTAAAATACATACCACAGATATTGAGTATAAAATGATGATGTAAAATTAGAAAGGAAGAATGTTACAATGGCAACAATTATGAATGGAAAAGATTTAGCAAAGAAAATAAGAAAAGATTTAAAAACAGAATGTGAAAAACTAAAGAAGCAGGGGATTAACCCTAAATTAGCGGTTATCATGGTAGGAAATAATCCTGCATCAAAAGTGTATGTTAAAAATAAGAGTAAAGCATGCAATGAAATAGGAATTGAATACGAAGAGTATCTTTTAGAGGAAACGACTACACAGCAAGAATTGAATGACCTAATTAAAAGGCTAAATCAAACAAAAGAAGTGAATGGTATTTTATTACAAAGTCCATTACCAGAACATTTAGATATTAATCAAGCTTTTAAAGCTATTTCTTATCGAAAAGATGTGGATGGATTTACGCCTTCTAGTGTCGGAAAGTTAGTTATGGGAGGAGATACGTTTATTTCTTGTACGCCTTATGGTGTAATGAAAATGTTTGAGGAATATAACATTGATTTGACAGGAAAAGATGTCGTTATTATTGGAAGAAGCAATATTGTTGGTAAACCGTTATCACAATGTTGTTTAGCTCAAAATGCAACTGTTACGATTTGTCATTCTAGAACAAAAGATTTAAAAACACATACGAAAAGAGCGGATATTGTCATTGCTGCAATTGGAAAGGCTAAGTTTGTGACAGCAGATATGATAAAAGAAGGAGCAGTTGTGATTGATGTAGGAATTAATCGAAATGAAGAAGGAAAGATAGTAGGAGATGTAGATTACGAAAAAGTAGAGAAAATAGCAAGTTATATTACACCAGTTCCAGGAGGAGTAGGACCAATGACAATTGCTATGTTGATGAACAATGTAATCAAGGCGGCAAAAGAACAAAATAACGAAAATTCAACTTTTTGAACAAGATTTGCATCATAGGATGTAACAATAAAAAAAGAATTTAGAACAAGAATACAACTTTTAGACAAGATTTGGACATAATTCTTTGATACAATAAAATAAATGTGGGGCATTATTTGAATAATGTCCTTTTTTGTGAAATGAGACAAGGGGGACAGGTATCATTTGTCTCATAAATTAGGTAGAAAAATGTCAAGGAAATGAAATGACAAAAAGCAAACAAAAATGACAAAAAGTTACTGTTCAGCGTTATTAATATCCTTTTTACATAAGAAAATAAATCATAAGTCTGAACAGTAAAGACAAAAAATATGAGACAAATCAAACCTGTCCCTGTTGTCTCAAGAAAGGAGATAAAAATGGCTGATTTAAAAGAAAAGAAATATTGGATTTGGTTATCGTTGATTCCTAATTTAGGAAGCAGAAAAAAGCAAGAGTTGTTAAAGCGATATGAAAGTCCAGAAGTAATTTATCATTTAGAAGAAAAACAATTGTTAGAGATAAAAGGAATAGGAGAGAAGACAATTCAAAATATTTTAGATAAAAATATTAAAGATAATATACAAAAGCACATGGAATATATGGCGACAAATAATATTGACATCATTTCCATTCAAGAGAAAGAATATCCACAGATTTTAAAAGAGATTTATGATCCGCCAATTAGTTTATATTGTATGGGAGATAGTGGTATTTTAAATCAAAAGTCAATTGCAATTGTAGGATGTAGGGAGGCTACAGAATATGGAAAAAGTGCAGCGAAATATTTTAGTTATCATTTAGCAAAACAAAATGTTAATATTGTGAGCGGATTAGCAAGAGGTGTGGATAGTTATGCACATATAGGAGCTACTTGTGCACAAATAAAGCAAGATAATCTACAAAAAAGGAGTAATAATCCACATAAAATGGTTAATCATCCACAAGTGAATAAAAATAATCCACAAATTGAAAGTAATCCACATGTGGATTGTTTTCAAAGCTCTGGAAAGACTATTGCTGTTCTTGGAAATGGTTTAGATAGGATATATCCAAAAGAAAATAAATTTTTAGCTAAAACAATTTTGGAAAAAGGTGGTGCGATTCTATCAGAATATTCACTTGGAACCAAACCAGATAAGATGAATTTTCCAGCAAGGAACCGAATTATTAGTGGCATGAGTCATGGCATTCTTGTGGTGGAAGCGAAGGAGAAAAGTGGAACTCTAATTACAGTGGATTTTGCTCTTGAACAGGGGAGAGATGTGTTTGTTGTTCCTGGAAATATTAATTCAGTTCATTCTGTGGGAACGAACCGATTGATTCAACAAGGGGCTAAGTTGGTTTGTCATTATAGTGAAATTTTTTGAGAAAATAAAAATAAAATACGACTTAAATCGTATTTTATGGTGGGCAGGGAAGGATTCGAACCTTCGTACTCAAATGAGAACAGATTTACAGTGCTTTACACTATTTTACAGTTATTGTTACTTAATGATAGATAACACTATTTAATAAGCCTGTATTTCTAGTGTTTTCCAAGTTTATTATCAAGAATCTAATTAATATAAATAAAAATAAAAAATCAACATTTTTACACAGATTTTGTATTTTGGTTAGATGTTGGTTAGATATAACAGATAACCTTACTATTGATATTTTAGAAACTTTTGTTTGCAAATATGTTGACTTTTCTATAAATAGATTATATAATTTGAAAAGAAAATAAGGAAAAGCAGAGTGTGGTATCATCTCCATTCTTAAAAAGAAAGCGAGGTGATGCATATGTTAGAAGAAGCATTATTACAATTATTGATTCTGTCAATAGTTGCAAATATAGCTCTTGCTATCATCTCTTTTGTTTTAATTATAGCATTAGTTATAGTTACATATAAAGAGAATCACATCTCTGCTACCCATTAGAGATGCGATTCTTAATCAAATTATTTAATGGTACCACACTTTGTGGCTCCTTGTTTTCTATATTTATTATACTCAAAATATGTTGAAAAGTCAAATAATTTACAAAAATTTTGAAAATAGTATTTAATTTTGTATTTATCAAAAGTTATGATATAGGTATAGGAGAATGAATTTATGATAGCAGACAAAGATGAAATTATTTATAGCTTAAAAAAATTTG
Organism: uncultured Clostridium sp.; assembly: GCA_948470605.1. GTDB lineage: Bacteria > Bacillota > Clostridia > TANB77 > CAG-508 > CAG-269. The sequence goes on from CAOKPI010000006.1 coordinate 33,861, forward strand.
TAAATGAGTTAGAAAATACAATAAATAGTTCTATAAAAAATAATAATACAGATGTAAAAGATATTTATAATAAATTAGGTATAGCTTTACTTTGGATAGGATGTTGCTTAGATAGATTAAGAGAAAATAAAGTTATATATAGTTCAGAAGAACATAACCTTGAAAAAGCATTTAGAGGAGCATATGATGCCCAAAAACATAGTATTTCATTAGTTACATTTAATCATTTTAGACAAGGTGGTATAACTTCTCCTTTTCATTTTCCTTTAGTAATACCTGCACCAAATTATTATTTTAGCAAATTAGATGAAACTGTACTTGAACATAAAAAAGAAATAAAGATATATAATAAAATTTTAAGTAATAAACCTATAATGTTAGAAGTAAGAAATATTGAAAAGATTATACTTTCTAAATTACAGTGTGTTTAATATGTTCATATACATTTTTAATTTTAAAATTTGTAATTAATAGTTATTCTTTAATATTAAGAAAAGAGTAATAATTCTATAAAAAGTCTATAAGTGTTCATATATTAGCACTTATAGGCTTTTTACATACTTCACTACACTTTAGTATTCACTTTACTATAGTGTAGTGTTTTTATTTTAGATTTTGGAGGTTTTAACAATGAAAAGAATTGAATATATAGAAAAAACAAATACTTTAATTAGTACAAAAAGAAAAGAATTAATAGATAAAGAAACTGGAGAAATAATTGAAGTAGATCAAATTACTAAAAAAGTTTATGGACAAAAGAATTTCTGGAAATTGTATTTGAGCGATTTTCTCCATGTTTTAGATGGTATCGAAAATAAGCAAGTCGCTATTTTAAAGTATATTTTAGATAATACTCACCCAAGTACAAATATGTTTATAGGTACTTATAAAACAATACAGAAAAATACACATAATCTGAAGCTACTATTGCTAAAGTAATGAAAAAATTACAAAAGCAGAAATTTTTAGTAAAAATTCAAAATGGACTTTGGCAAGTTAGTCCAAATATTATGATGAAAGGCAATGAAAATAAGAAAAGATTGTTATTAAGTTATTTTAATACTGATGAATCTGTTAATAAAACAAATGAAAATTGATATTTTTATTTGTTTCTTAAACGGAAGTTTGAAACCGATATGGGTTTCAAATTCAAAAAATGTATATTGCATTTTTTGAAATAAAGGGTTGTAGGGAAAAGTATTTTCCATGCCATACTGACACTTTTATAAAAAGTGTTGTAGTATGTTATAACACTTCAAAGTGTTACCCAAAAAAGTTAATCAAGGAGGAATTTGAAAATGAGTTATGCTATTATAAGAAATGAAAAATATAAAAGAGAAAATTTGAAAGGAATTTATAAACACAATGAGAGAAAAAATAAAAACTATTCTAATAAAAATATAGATAAAACAAAATCACATTTGAATTATAGTCTAAAAAAAGCCACAATGTCCTATGACAAGTTATTTGATAAGATAAGAGGCTCATATCATTTAAAAGGTCAAATAAAAACAGTAAGCAATATAGCTTGTGAATATATTATAACTTCTGATAGAGAATTTTTTCAAGAAATTGGTACAGAGGAAACAAAAAGATATTTCAAAGAGGCTTACAATTTCGTTTGCAAAAGATAAAAACGGAAACAACATTGACAAAGTTGCTTGTAGTGAATTTTGGAAAGGTAAAGATAGTTACAGAGAATTACAAAATGCTTTTTATTCTCACATGATAGAACATGGATTTAAACTAGAACGAGGACAAGCTAATAATTCTGAACATGTATCTATTGAAACACTAAAGAAATTAACAAGCTTTAATGAAATAGATAATTTCTTAAAGACAGATTTTCCAACACCTATTGAAATTGGAAATGTTCCAGATTTAATTGATTCTAAATATGCACAAAAACAAATTATAGAGCCTTTTAAAGAAGAAAATTTTAGACTTATTGAACAAAATATTTATCTTCGAAGAAATCTATCAATGATTACAGAACAAGTAAAATTATTAGATGATTGCGAAAAGAAAAATAAAAAACTAATAAAAGAAAATCGTAAATTGACCAAAGAAAATAAAGGATTGCTAAAAAATATTGATTTATTTGATAGATTATTATCTACTTTACAAAATACTGTTAATAAATTAATCTCATGGATTAGTTCTGTATTTAAAGTTGCAGAAGAATCTTTTATTAATGCCTTTGAAGATGAAACCAACACTTTTATAAATCCAATGGAGCAATTACTTACAGAAGATGAAAATTAAAAAAAAGATTTAGAACAAGAATATCAAAAATAATATGAGGAAGAGCCACATTCGTACTGAATATGGCTCTAATATCTAAACATATGTCACACTTATTTTTACCAATGATTTTCAGCATATGCTCTCATGCCTACTTCATCATTTTTCTGAACAGCCTGAAGATACAGCTTTTCCGCCTCATCCGCATATATTTCAATATACGGATTTTCATACCACTTTGGATGTATTTTATATACAAAGTTTGGTATTAGTGTTAAGGCTTTATCCAAGACATTTCCTTCAGCGGCACGTTTCATAGCTGCCATTAATACATGGCTTATTACCATATACTCAAGTTCTGCCTCATTCTGTTCAAACAAATCCTTTGCTTTTGCAAAGTCCTCAAGATCAGCTACCGCATCAAGTAACTCAAATTGTGAATCATCAGATGTTCCAACCAAAGATCCTGGTCTAACGAAATAATGATATGTAGCCTTTGTAGTTAATGAATATTCTGGATACAAAAGCTGTGCTTTACCAGAAAGATTTAGGTCTTCTCCAATTTTGTAATTCCCAAAAAAGAGATTGTTTTCTTTAAGCCAATCCACATCAAATAATCTAAAACATGCAGATGGAGCTTTCATTATTTTAAGTCTCTCTTTGGTAATTACTTTTTCTTTCAATGGACCACCGTTAAAAGAAACACAATATCCACCAGCGACTGCATATGGCGCTTCATGAATGACATCCATATAGCTCTGAATAAAATCAGAATCTACTTTGTCATCACTATCCATAAAAGTAACATATCTGCCACTAGCAGCACTTATACCTGCATTTCTGGCAGCTCCAACGCCCTGATTTTCCTGAAAGATGCACTTTATACCATACACGTTTGCAAAATGTTGCATGATTTTTGCACTGCTGTCCTTTGAGCCATCGTCTACAAGGATAATCTCACGGTTTTTGTATGATTGTTTTAACAAAGACCGTACTGCTTGTTCTAAATAATTTCCAGCATTATAAACTGGTACTACAATTGAAACTTTTTCCATTTCTTTGTCCTCCTTTTAGTGAAATTGCTAACTTAACTATGTTTAGTCCCCTTTCTAAAAGTTATTAACTATTGCCTTTCCATGTTGCAAAAATTCTTAGAAATTTAATAGTTATGATACAGATAAATTTTACCATGCTTTACATAAAAAGTAAATAGATTTACTTAAATTACTTCCATTTTACTTGCAATTAAGATGCTTATCACTTACTGTGCTAACCACCTTTTTTATTATAAAAATTTCACTATATTGTCAATTACAGAAATGGCATAAAGTGGATATATCAAGGAGCATAATCATTTTATACATTTCTTTCATTGACAATATTACATTGAAGATATTTTTAGAAAAAAGGGAAAAAAAACGGAATTGTTTTTCTTGTTGTTTGATATTATACTTTTATTAATCTTTAATATTACTTTAGAATTATTACTTTTCCTTAGTATTACTATGTCCAAAAGTTGTTAGTAAATTTTTGACTAGCTACAAGATGGTAGTTTAGTCATACATTGTCAATGAAGAAAATTTATAAAATGAGTATGCTACAAAGTCTTGCTACTTTATGCAATTTTCGAAATTGTACAATGTGATTGCATTTTATAATGTATTATAGGTGTTTAGCAGAATATCAGCTAAACACCTTAGTTGATAAAAAAGGAGAGATTTTTTATGTGTAATTCAAACAAAGATAAGATAATTCAAATGTATTATAATGAACATTTACGACCTACAGATATATCAAGAGCACTTAATATTGATAATGGCTATATTACAAGAATTATTAAACAAGATGAAAGATACCAAACGGAAAAAGAAAAAAGAAAACAATTTAATAAACAAAAGAATAAAGAGCAAACTATTGCTTGAATAAAAGAAGTTAGACATTCACAAAAAGAAGAATATGAAATTTTACAATATCAATTAGCACTAGATTCAAAAATTGAATCAAAGAATTTTACTATTTCAAAAATTAATTTTAGAAAATACAACTCTAGTGCATATAACTATAATAGTAATAAAAAACAATTTGAGTTAGATAAATCTATCAATGCTCCCTATTGTTTTTCTAAAGTAATAAAGTGTTAATTTTTAGACCTCTTTTGGTCTTTTTTTAATGGAGGTGTTACAAACAATGAACAATTTAAAAGAAATTATAATGTAATGTTTACTAAATACCCAGATGTAGTAAACATTGTACAAATGAGAGAAATGCTTGGTGGTATTGGTATTAGTTTATCTTACAGACTACTAAGACAAGGCAAAATTCAAGCAATTAAAATTGGTAGAGAATATAAAATACCTAAAACTAGCATTATTTCATATCTAACAGAAAACAAATAAAAGACTAGATTTTAAGCTAATAAAGTGATATTATAGTAAACAATATCAATAGTAGGTTAAATCTAGTCTGTTATATTTTAGAAAGGAGTCAAAATGGTAACAGTAAGCCTACAAGAGAAAAACGGAGTTTATCAAGCCGTTTTAAATTATAAAGATGATAACGGAAAAAGAAAACAAAAATGGAAGTCTACTGGACTTACAGTAAGAGGAAATAAAAGGTTAGCCTTACAAAAAGCAGATGAACTACGAAAAGAATTTGAAGAAGAACTTGAATTACAGACTTTAGATAATTCTAATAGCAAAGTCATTCATGATATTTTATTTGTAGATTATATGAAAAATTGGTTAAAAATAGTCAAGCCTACAATTGCACTTAATACTTATGGCTCTTATCAGCAAATGATAAATTATAGGATTGATGATTATTTTACTACTCATCAAATTAGACTAAAAGAATTACAACCTATACATATACAAGATTTTTACACATCTATGTTAAATGATAATTTAAGTAGTAATACAGTCATTCATTATCATGCAGTTATTCGTAAGTCATTAGATTATGCTTTTAAAATGGACATGATACAGTCTAATCCTGCTGATAGAGTACAAAGACCTAAAATGCAACAATTTATTGGTAGCTTTTATAATGAAAGCGAATTAAATACATTATTTGAAAAATCAAAAGGAGATCCTTTGGAATTAATTATATTTATTACAGCTTTTTATGGACTTCGTAGAAGTGAAGTCGCTGGTTTAAAATGGAATGCTATTGATTTTGAAAATAATACAATTACAATAAAACATACTCTAGTGCAAGTTAGTATCAAAGGTCAAAGACAAGTAGTAGGAAAAGACAAAACAAAAAATAAAACAAGTTATAGGACACTTCCTCTAGTTCCAGAAGTAACAGAAGTTTTAAAGAAATTTAAACAAATACAAAAGAACAATAAAAAATCATATAAAAAAAGTTATAACTCAAAATATGAAGAATACTTATGTGTAGATAATTTAGGTAATATAATAGCACCTGATTTTATAACAAAGCATTTTAAAAGATTACTAAAAAATAGTGGCTTAAAAATAATTAGATTTCATGATTTGAGACATAGTTGTGCTAGTTTATTATTAGCAAGAGGAATACCTTTAAAAGAGATACAAGCTTGGCTTGGACATTCTAATTTCAATACTACTGCTAATATATATGCTCATTTAGATACAAATGTAAAACAAAAATCTGCAAATGTATTATCTAATATTTTAAATAGCCAAAAAAATATACCTACTTATGCAAAAGTAGATAATTTATAATTTGGTTAGATATTGGTTAGATATATCTTAAAAACAAAAATATTATCAAAACGATGAAAGCCTTGATAATACTAATGGTGGGCAGGGAAGGATTCGAACCTTCGTACTCAAATGAGAACAGATTTACAGTCTGCCGCCTTTAGCCACTCGGCCACCTACCCAAATATAAAATTAATATGGTGCTCCCTCAAGGATTCGAACCTTGGACCCACCGGTTATGAGCCGGTTGCTCTGACCAACTGAGCTAAGGGAGCATGCTCCTTGTGTTTAGCACAAGTTAAAGTATAAACTATTTTAATATAAAAGTCAATACTTTTTTAAAAATTTAACATACAAAAGTAACTACTACCAAAACAAAATAACTTGCTTTCGTAGTAGTTACATACAAAAATACAAAGATAGCGTAATTTAAAATTAGAATATATTGAAAAGTAAAGAGTGATATGGTATTATGTTAAAAATAAAAAGATTGCAACAAAAACTGTCAAATTTAGGAGTAATAGATGAAGGAATATTTCTATAAAAAAGAGTATAAATATATATATTTAGGGAAAATAGCTTATAGTTTTGGGAATGCTCTAATGGAAACATTTGGAACGGTTATGTTATATAAAAATGGCATTCCTATTTGGTTTATTTTATTAATTTATGGATTGCGATTTGGAATAACAGGACTTTGTACACCATTATTTGTGAGTTTATCGTCTAGAATAGGAATTGCAAAATGTGTTTTGGTATCTAATATTTTTAGTATGATAAGTGCTTATATGATGTTAGATGAGACTGATATGTATAAAAATATAGTTATATTTATCCTTGCGTTGGGATTTATGGGAATATCGAATCCATCAGGAGATGCTTTCTCGAGTAAATATGTAGATACAGAGCATAGAGGAAGGTATAATAGCTTTTTAGGGATTAGTAAAATAGCAGGAACAGCAATAGCAAGTTGCCTAGTTGCTTGGGGAGTAATAACAGATAATAATATTGTTTTGTTTTCAATGATAGCCATATTCTTTTTATTAGAATATGTATTTTATAGAAAAATAGATTATAAGGTGGAAAATCACACAAGTGCATTTAAAGCAACGATGAAATATATAGTAAAAAGTAAAAGTAGATATAAAATTATATATGCTTTAAGAACGAGCCATATAATAGAAAGACAATTTGTACCACTTTATTTATATATCGCTTTAGAGGATTTTCAAATTTTTTCTTCTGTTATCATTGTTTCATTATTATTACAAATAATTACTGTGGCTTTAATAGGAAAATATTCTGACAGAAATATTGTAAAGGCAAATAATTTTGTTACAATTATAAAGGCTATTATAACAGGAATATTTCTATTTGCTAAAAATAAAATAGCCATATCTTTTAATAAGACATTAAATGATAATTTTGAAAAAGTATATGAAACATCCATTCAAACCTCGATACAAAATATTATTAAAGAAGAAAAGGAAAATAATGAACTTTTGTCAGCAGTTGGTCAAATGAGTTTGTGTTTTACGGAAGTGATTGTATTTGTTGTTCTAGCTTTTGTTGCGAAATTTATTGAGGAAAGGGTTTTTTATATGATTTTCGTATTATCAATTATTTCAACACTTACTATAAATTTTAATATTAAACAAGAAAGAAATCATATAAAATAAAAACAGCAATTATTTTGCTATTTTATTTGTAGGTAAAATAAAGCATCTACCATTTAAATCGTTTAAAATGCCACTATCTGATTTAAAATTAAATTTCAGAACAGAACTAGAAAGCATTTGATACTTTTTACCAAATTTTTTATTAATCTCATTGATACCATATTTTCCGGTCACCAATAATAGGATAGCCCAAATGAGCAAGATGAGCTCTGATTTGATGTGTTTTACCAGTTTCGATTTCTACATCTAGCAAAGAGGTATTATTATCGTAGGTTTCCAAAACATGATAAGTGGTAATAATTTTTTGGTAACCTTTTTTGTAGCAATCAGAAATATACACAAGAGATTTCTTATGCTCCTTAAATAAATATGCCTCACATCTTTGAAAAGAATTTTTTGGAACACCATAGACCATAGCCAAATAGTGTTTTTCAATTTCATGTTGTTTAAATTTGTTTAATAAAATTGTCAAAGCTTCTTCATTTTTAGCAAATAAAACCAGTCCCGTTGTATTTCGGTCGATTCGATGACAAGGCATTGGTTTGAAATTGTTATGTTTATAATTCTGATGAACCAAGCTAGTCAAGCTGTTTTCTCCAGTAACTTCTAAATTATAGGGCTTATTCAAAATTAAAATATTTTCATCTTCAAACACAATGTCTAACTGGATATCACGTTCTAATAAATAATCTGCAATATAGAGCAAAATTTCATCGTTTTCATGAAGGATAATGTTTTCAGAAATTCTTTTTCCATTTACTTTTATGTCTTTTTTTCTTAGTGTCTTATAAAAAAGATTAGAGGATAAATTAGGCATAGTTTTTAATAAAAATGTGTTTAGTTTTTTTCCATTATATTTTTGATTCACAATTAATTTTTTCATGCTTTTATTATAACTTGTTTATTAAGAAAAAGCAAGAAAATGTAATAGTTTGGCAATTCATGAATAGTATAGATATGGTTATTAATTTTTTGCGTCAAAGTTTATTATATTTTTTATGAAGTAACAATTTGTGGGGACCGACAAGCTACAGTCTGTTATGCAATTACGGACTGTGCGATGTTGGGAGTTAAAAATAAAAAATATAATAAACTTTGTAAGTAAATCTATACATTAGTAAGATATGTGAATTTTTTGTGAAAAAGAAAAAAAGGTATTGACAAGTAAGAAAAAAGGGTATAAAGTATTAGCAGTCACTTAATAAGAGTGCTAATACAAATCTTAAGGAGGTAATAGAAAATGATTAAACCATTAGGAAACAGAGTATTAATTAAAATGAAAGAAGGCGAAGAAACAACCAAAAGTGGAATTATATTAGCTGGAAATGCACAAGAAAAACCACAAATAGCAGAAGTGATTGAAGTAGGACCAGGAGAAAAAGTAGACGGAAACGTAGAGCCAGTCAATGTAAAAAAAGGTGATAATATAATTGTAAGCAAATATTCTGGAACAGAAATAAAATATGAAGGAACAGAATATATTATCGTGAAACAAGATGATATTTTAGCAATTGTTGAATAAAAAAAATAGAACGGTAGAAAGAGGGAGATTTTTAAATCATCGTTAGTCAATAAAAAAGGAACGAGCTAACGCATAACTTATCTGTACGTATTAAAATACTACAGCTAAGAAATCCCTTAATCCCGATTTGAAAGGAAGGATAGAAAATGGCAAAAGTTATTAAATTTGGAGAAGAAGCAAGAAAATCTTTATTAGAAGGTGTGAATAAATTAGCAGATACAGTTAAAGTAACATTAGGACCAAAAGGAAGAAATGTAGTGTTAGATAAAAGTTTTGGAGCACCACTTATTACGAATGATGGTGTTACCATTGCAAAAGAAATCGAGTTAGAAGATAAATACGAAAATATGGGAGCTCGTTTAGTCAAGGAAGTTTCTACTAAAACAAATGATGTAGCAGGAGATGGAACGACAACAGCTACTGTTTTAGCACAAAGTATGATTAAAGAAGGCGTAAAAAATGTAGCAGCAGGTGCAGACCCAATGGCAATTAAAAGAGGAATTGATAAGGCAGTAGATACAGCAGTAGAGGGCTTGAAAGAAGTAAGCTCTGACATTAATGGAAAAGAGGACATTGCAAGAGTTGCTAGTATATCAGCTAATAATGAAGAAATTGGAAATCTTATTGCAGATGCAATGGAAAAAGTATCAAAAGATGGTGTTATTACAATAGAGGAATCCAAAACTTCTAATACAGAACTAAATGTAGTAGAAGGAATGCAATTTGATAAAGGTTATTTATCACCTTATATGGCAACTGATACCGAAAAAATGGAAGCGGTATTGGATAATCCATATATCTTATTGACTGATAAAAAAATCAGTAATGTACAAGAAATATTACCATTATTAGAAGCTATCATGCAAGAGTCTGGTAAATTATTAATTATATGTGATGATATAGAAGGAGAAGCTTTATCTACTTTAATTTTAAATAAATTAAGAGGTGTTCTAAATGTAGTAGCTGTGAAAGCACCAGGATTTGGAGATAAAAGAAAAGCTATGTTAGAAGATATTGCTATTTTAACAGGGGCAGAAGTTATTACATCAGATTTAGGATTAGAATTGAAAGATACCACGACAGCACAATTGGGAAAAGCAAAACAAGTAAAAGTACAAAAAGAAAACACCATTATCGTAGATGGTGTAGGAGATAAACAACAAATTGCAGATAGAGTAGGACAAATCAAAGCACAAATCACAGAAACAAAGAGTGATTATGATAAAGAACAATTACAAGAAAGATTGGCTAAAATTGCTGGTGGCGTAGCTGTTATTGGTGTAGGAGCTGCTACAGAAGTAGAAATGAAAGATAAAAAATTAAGAATTGAAGATGCTTTATCAGCAACCAAAGCAGCAGTAGAAGAAGGAATTGTTGCAGGTGGCGGAACTGCTTTAATTAATGTCATTCCAAAAGTAGAAAAATTGATTAGTTCTTTAGAAGGTGGAGAAGCTTTAGGAGCTAAAATTGTTTTAACATCTTTGGAGGAGCCAGTGAAACAAATTGCTAGAAATAGTGGATTAGAGCCAGCTGTTATTGTAGATAATGTAAAAAAATCACAAGTAGGGGTTGGATTTGATGCCGCAAAAGAAGAATATGTGGATATGAAAAAAGCAGGAATTGTAGACCCAACAAAAGTAACAAGAAGTGCTTTACAAAATGCAGCTTCCATTGCTTCTATGGTATTGACAACAGAAAGTATTGTAACCGATAGCCCAGAACCAAAAGGATGTAACTGTGGAGGTCACGATGCAGGAATGCCAGCTGGCATGGATGGCATGTATTAGAAAAAAGAAATAAAAGAATAAGTAAAGAAAAATCCCCGATTATTAGACTAAAAGTTTAATGATGGGGGTTTAATATTATTTTTTAAAAATCATTAAAAATAAAAAAATTATAACATATAAACTTGCATTATGTAAAACAAAATGATAAAATAGATATGATAGGAAATAAAAATGGTATAAAATTCCAATAAAGTTTTAACCAAGAATAAGGAGTGAAAAATTGACTATGCTTCGAAATAGAAAAAAAGTGATTATTATATTCTGCACTATTATAATCTCATTAATTTTATGTATAACAACTATTGTAATCAATTTTTTCACAAAGGATAGAACAACGAAAGAAATAACAGTTGGTATCAATCCAGTTGTGGCGACCAAATCCATTATGACCTATCAGGAACCAATAACATTAATATTGGAAGATGAAGAAAACAAAGAGGTATCACAAAGGCAAATTTCTGAAGAAAATTTGCAAGATAGAGAAGAATTGGAAGAGAAGCAAGTAATAGAGGAGAAACTGCAAGAGTGCTTTAAGATAGAGACCAATATCACTCCAGAAGAACAGATGAAGGAGGATAAGAAAGAGATTAACGTAGAAGCAGTGCCAGAAGAAGCAAAGCAATTAGAGGAAACAAAGCAACCCAAAGAGATACAAAATGCTGTTATTACGGAGAATGAAATTTTCCCAACTGTTGGGAAAATAGAGATACCACAAACAGGAGTTAATATTCCTATCTTGAATCAAGTAACAGTTGAAGGAATGAAAAATGCACCTTGTTTATTATATGCAACAGGAAAATTGAATGAAAATGGAAATAATCTAATTGTAGGACATAATTTTAGAAATGGAACGATTTTTTCAGATAATAAAAATTTGCAACTAGGGGATAAAATATTTGTTACTACATTAGATGGAAATAGAGTAGAATATACGATTTATAATAAATTTGTAACCACTGCTGAAGATGTGAGCTATATTAAAAGAGATACTCAAAATAAGCCAGAAATAACTTTATCATGTTGTACAGATGATGATGAATATCGAATTATTATTTTAGCTAAAATATAAGATGAGAATGTCCTATGAATAAAACCATGGGACATTTTTGTGCTTTTTTATGATTGACAAAAACATGAAAATGGTGTAATATATTTTCTAGTATAAATGCCAATATAGCTTAGTTGGTAGAGCACTGGATTCGTAACCCAGAGGTCGGCAGTTCGATTCTGCCTATTGGCTCCATTTGAAAACAACTTACGGACTGTAACAAGTTCGTAAGTTTTTATTTTATATAAAAGGCTTAAAGTTCTCTTTCTAGGAAGGAGGACTTTTTTAATGTTGGATTTTAAAACTATGGAAACATTAAAGCCAAACAACGAAATCTTGGAAGTTATTAAAGATTATAATTACAAAATTAGGAAAGGGACAATAAAACACTTATTACATACCAATTTACAAGTTATAGAGCCTACAGAGTATCTAATTACATATCCTACTACTCTAACAATACTAGGGTATAAAATTAACGAAATATCTAACAAGCCATTTTTTATTAAAGAACATAATCAAAAATATTCATTATCAGAACTAATCCAAATTTTAAAGAAATTGAAATTTTAGACTTTACTTTTTCTGTTTTTGTGAGGAAACAGATGGGAGGACTAATTTTTCAAATTAGACTTTGTAAAAGCCTTATTAAGTGAGAAAACTAATGAAAAAAGTGTAAAAAATGCGTAAAATTTTAACTTTTTTCATAATTGGGGTCTGTTTTTTGGCTTCTGAGTGAGGAAACAAGTGAGGAGATGATTATTTTATGAGATGTGCAGTATATGTAAGAGTTAGTACAGACGACCAAAGAGATAATGGTTATTCAATTGATTCACAACTTCGTATGATTAAGGAATATTGTGAGAAAAACGATTATAGTATTGTTGATATTTATAATGATGCGGGTCATTCTGGAAAAGATTTAATGCGACCAGAAATGCAAAGATTACTTGCAGATATTAAATCTAAAAAGATCGATAAGTTAATTGCTATTAAAGTAGATAGACTTACCAGAAACAACTATGATGGCTTTTGGTTACTTAATTACTGTGAAGAACACGATGTTAAAATTGAGTTAATACTTGAGCCTTATGATTTATCTACCGCTAATGGTGAAATGATATTTGGTATGAATTTAGTATTCGGTCAAAGGGAAAGAAAAGAAATTGGAGCAAGAACAAAACGAGCAATGGAAGAAATGGCACTAGAGAAAGTTCACCCTAGTAAAGCGCCTTTCGGCTATGTTAGAAATAAAGATACAGGTCATTTAGAAATAGAGCCAATAGAAGCCCAAGTGGTAAAAGAAATCTTTAAATTATGCCAAGAAGGAAACTCTACTAGAGGTATTGCTACAATTATGAAAGATAATAATGCTTATTTAAAAAGTGGTAAATGGAGGGCAGACAGAGTTTATAAAATACTTACTAATTCTATTTATATAGGTGTATTTGAATATGGTAAATATAAGCGAAAACAACAAGATATTTTAAGAGTGGAAGACTATTGTGAACCGATTATAGACGAAACAACTTGGAATGCTACAAGAAATGTATTAGTGAAAAATAAACACTCAAATTATGGCGAATTTATTCATTTATTTTCAGGATTAGTAAAATGTCCGATATGTGGCGAGATTATGGCTTCATCAGAATCTTTTAAATATCCAAATGGAAAACAAAAAGTTTATTATCATTTAAGATGTAAAAATCATAATTGTAGTGGCTATGGACTTCATTATAATACTGAGAAAATAGAAGTTAAATTAAGGCGAGTTTTAGAAGAATTAACTATCTTTATGATGGGAACAAATAATGAAATTATTACTTGTAATTCTACAAAAAGTAATGATGTAAAAGAGATAGAAAAAGCCATTGAAAAATTAAAAGTACAAGAAAAAAGATTGGTCGATTTATATTTAAGTTCGACTCTAGATGTGGAAACGATTAACCATAAAAACGAAGTTATAAAAAAAGAAATTGAGAAACTGAACAAGAAGAAAATAACTCTTGATCCAGATAACGAATCAAAAGAATATACAACAGAACTAGTAAAAAAATTAGACTGTAAAAAGGAAAATGACAAATTAGTATTCAAAAATGCTAAGATGATGAACTTCACTTTTTTCTACAATTTACTATCAAGAGAAGCCAAACATGATATGATTCATAGACTTATATCTGGGATAGAAATTACTAGAGATGATAACTATAACATTGATATTAAATATATAAAATTTACTGATGAATTTATCACAAAAAGTAGTACAGAATTTATTAAATACTTATATATTGTTCTAAAAAATGATACTGTTGGCATTAAATATCTAAATGGAATAACTGAAAAAGAATTAGAAGTCAAGAAAAAAGATTATGACGTTTTATCCATTCTAAAAATGACAAGTAATGAATATCCGAGTGAGTTTGTAGATGAATTTTTTGCTAAAGCACACAGTCATTTTTATGTAGATGGTATAATTGGCAGTCCTTATTTTGAGGGAAATGTTTCTAAAGATTTTCTGTTATTAGTACCCAAAAAAGAAGTAGTCAAAGCAACCTAAATGTGAAAGGAGTTAGCAATGAAACAATTAACAAAAGAAAATATTTTAAAGAATCAAATAGATACTATAGAACAATTTAAAGTTCTTGATTATCTAAAAAAGCAATTATCTATTCTTGAATTTGATTTATATTTAATAGATAGATTTACTATTAAAGTTATAGATAAAAACAATGAACAAGGTTATTTTAAATACAATAGCAAAACGAAATCGGTAGATTTTTACGAAAAAAATATTAAAAATAAAGAAATGGAGAGATAAAAAAATGAAATTAAATTATGCAAAAGTTGGCGATTATTTATTACCAAATTTAACAATAGAAAAACAAAATAATGAGAAAATTAACAAGTATGGCTATTTAAGATTACACTATCTGAAAGAAAATAATAAGTCATTTTATACAACGCTTTTAATGAAAAATGAATTAACAAATCATCTTGTTTCAGTTAGTATTGAAGTAGAAAATAGATTAAATATTTTAATGGAACAATACAAAAATTCTGATAAGTTACTATCCGAAAAAAGCAAAATGGATAACCAACTTGAATGGGTTAAACGAATGAATAATTATAAAAATATGGCAGAAGAAGTGATTTTAAAAGAACTAATTTATGTATGAAAATAGGACTGCAAAGCAAGCAGTCCTTTAAAATTACCGTAAGTGCAAGCTTGTGCTTATGTCCTAGCCAGCACTGAAAACTTACTCCCGTACGTTTTCTATTTATGGGAAATCCCATACCCTTTAAACTCATAATTATTTATTTAAATTCTTTAATTGATGATTTTCAAATGTATAAAACTTATTGCATATTTCATTTATTTTTTCATTATGTGTAGCAATTATTAAAGTTTTATTTTTAAAATATTTTAAAATAAAATTTACAACAATTTCTTCAGTATGTTTATCTAAATTAGAAGTCGGTTCATCTAAAATATAAATATTTTTATTCATTAAATAACTTCTTAAAATGTTGATTCTTCTTTTTTGACCAGTAGAGAGCTTTAAACCCTTTTCACCCACGATAGTATAAATATTATCTTCAAACATTAATACCTCATTTAATTCTAATTCTTCTAAATATTTTATGATTTCTTCATCTGATATTTTTTTATCTAAACACAAATTATCTTTTATAGACATATTAAAGAGTTCAATTTCTTGACTTACTGTTCCAATATCTAATTTAACATCCTTTAAGTTTTTGCTATCAATAGAAACTTGCCCTTTGTAAGAATCAATATTACCTAAGATTAAATTTATAATTGATGTTTTGCCTTGACCAGATTGTCCTGTAATTGATATTTTATCGTTCTCATTGATTATAAGGTTATCAACTTTTATTTCTAAATTTGATTTAGGATACTGAATTACAATGTTAGATAATTTAATTTCTTTAAAAGATTTAAGTTCCTTTCTATTATCTAAATTTTTAAATATAGATAATAGTTTGTTTTTAATTGCTTTAAGTTCATACCAACTTATTATAGTTCCAGATAATTCTTCAAATACAAACCCCATTTCTACTTGTAATGAAATATAGAAAGTAATTATTCCAAGTGTATCAATTCCATTTGATAAATCAATGGCAGCCTTTATAAGCCCCAAAAAGAAAGGTACAACTATCAATATATTGCGTAATGCTTCTTCAAAAGAATAATACTTAACATACTTTTTATTTTCGTTATAACACTTTTTACCTTCTCTGCTAATTTTATTAACAAAGTAATCATCATCATTTAGTAATTTTACAGTACGAATATTACTTATAAAATCATTGTATACTGATGAATACTCATATTCTTGATCATATAGTTTTTCTACTTGAGTATTCGCTTTTTTTAATATTCTAATACTTAAAAATATACAAATAGCACTTGTAATAAAAGAACTAACAAAAAGTATTATGGATTGATTATATAGTGTATAAAACAAGAAGATAAAAGTTATGATTATACTTACATATTCCGCTTGCAATATTTTTTTTACTAATTCACTAATTTTCACAATTATGTTTTCAAAATACCCAGTTTGATATTTTGAAATTGTTTCAACTGGTAATTTACTTAATTTCTTATAATATTCTTGCCATTGAACGTTTGAATATTCATATAAATAATTATCACTATATTTTCTTAATAAGTAATTTCCTACAACACGAAGCGTTTTAGAAATCATAAAAATAGCTATAACAATAATTGCTTTTTCAACTGTAAAAGGTAAAGTTAAAAACAAAGTAAACGCAAATGGAACAAAATAATAAATAAAATCCAAAAATGCTTCTATTAATAAACAGATTGTTATTTTCTTCTTATCTAGACTCTTAAATATAAAATTAATATTATTATCCTTTTTCATTTTCTATACCACCTAAAGTTTTTATTCTACTAAATTATACTATAAATGTTAAAAAATTCATATACTCCCATTGAAATTTAGTAACGATTCATTTATAATATTTATAGAAAGAGAAAATAGTTCGTAACTTGTATGTGATTCGCTCCATTAAGTAAAATCGTCGCACCAGACGAAAGTATTGAAAAATCAACTGTAAAGGTTGATTTTTTCTATTTTGTAGAAATTTTCAACTGTAAAGAAGAAAAGCTTTGTACAAAATAGTTATGCCAACGTTACAAATTCTTAGAGTTTTGCTTTTTAGAATTTGTTAGTCCGTTTTTTGTCTAGGGTAAAATAATTCTCTTCCATAAATTGCTAATTACATTAACAAAAATATTTTCTAACAAGCACTGAATTTTTCTTCCCTAGTCAAAATTCGAAATTTGGGACTAAGTCCCAAGCCCTTTATAAAATAGTTTAAGAAATATTATTTTTTATATTGTGAAATAAAAATATTTATGATATTATTTAGTCACATAAATATTACTTACATAAGAACATAAAAATAGAAATTTAGAAGGGAATTTAAAAATGAAAAACATTATAGTTGGTGTATGTATAAAAAAAGATGGAAAAATTTTGATGGTTCAAGAAGCAAGAAAAAAAGTATATAAAATGTGGAATTTTCCTATGGGACATTTAGATAATGCAGAAACAATTTTTGAAGGAGCAAAAAGAGAAGTAAAAGAAGAAACTGGTTATGAAGTGGAATTGACAAGTATAATTTCAATACAGAATTATCCTAATAAAGAGAATATAAAAATAACATTTAATGCTAATATAATAGATGGAGATATTTCGTATGATAAGAATGAAGTATTAGATGTAAAATGGATTTCTATAGAAGAATTAGAGAATATGACTAGCAAAGAATTAAGAGCCTACAATTCAAGTAGAGATATAATAAAAGATGCAAAAGAAAATAAAGGATATCTTTTAGAAATTATTAAGAAATTGGTGTATTAATTATGTTTAACATATACAAACATTAACATTATATAATTTTGAAAAGGAGAATGAAAAAAGTGGAGATTAGTAAAGACTATAATAAATATTATGAAAAGCTAGGCAATGAATATAATAATATTCGTTTAGATGTTAAAAATGACAGAGAAAATGTTATTGGAATTATAAAAAAATATTCGAACTCTAAAAATGCAAAAATTCTAGACATTGGGTGTGGTACAGGAAAATATGGAGAAATGCTGCAAGAAAATGGATATAAAGTTGTTGGAATAGATAAATCTGAAACTCAAATTCATCAAGCAAAGCAATTAATTGAAGCCTATAAAGGAGATGCCATAAACTTACCATTTAAAGATGAGTCATTTGATATTTGCACAATGATTATAATGATTCAACAATTATCAAAAAAAGATAGAATAAAGGCATTTGAAGAAGCACATAGAGTTGTAAAAACAAATGGTATATTGCTTATAAAAACTTGTTCTCATGAAGATTTGCAATATAGATTTACAGCTAAATTTTTCCCAAAAACTCTTGAAATAGATAAAACAAGATATCCAGATATAACTGAATTAAAAAACGAATTATCAATTTTTTCAAAAATAGAAATAGAAAATTCATCTATAATTGTTGAAAAAAGCAAAGAAAAATATTTAGACCAATATAAAAAAAGAGGTACTTCAAACTTTAGTTTTCTTACAGATAAAGAAATTTACGAAGGAATAAAAGAATTTGAAAAAACTTATAAAGAACAAGACATGATTCAGAAAATTACAAAAAATACTTTTGTAATTGCAAGGAAGGATTAATTTTATGAAAAAAGTTTTTATAATTACTGGTAGAACTGGAGCAGGAAAATCAACTTTATGTCAAAAACTAGAAAAACATTTTAATTATCCACTTCTTAGTTTTGCTTGTATGGGAAAGGAATTTGCTAATGCAAATGGTTATAACCGTATTAGAGAATGTCATTCAGAAATGGGGTTAAATGTATTTAAAACGAAAATATCTCGGGCATATTTTAAATATAATTAATAAACAATTAAGTAATAGAGATGTTGTTATTGTTGATGGACTTTATATAGATGATGTGGTAAGAGTACTGAAAGAAAATTATAATTGTAAGATGATGTATTTAGAAACAGATAATAATATTCGTTATGAAAGAATATCTAAAAGATTAGGTATTACAATAGAACAGGCTAAAAAAGAAAATGAAATTAAAGAACGATTAAAAGATGAGGTTGGAATAGATACATTAATTGAAAGTGCTGATTATGTTATTGATGGCAATAAATCAATAAATGAAATTTTTGAAATTGCAAAACAATTTATAGTAGAATAAAATTTTCAAAAAGATTGTACTGAAAATCAAAAGACAATACTTCTACTTAGTAGTATTGTCTTTTGATTTTGCTTTATTGATTGCCTTTTGAAAAATTTCGTAATAAGGTTCTAATTCTTCTTTTGCGAAATCCAAAGAAAGAATATTATGTTTTTCATTCAACTTAAAATTCAATTGTTCAAGTTCTTTATCAAAATTATGAAATCTACGACCTAACATAGAAGAATAATAAAGAACACCTTTCGGATGAATAAATTTATAACAATCACTGTTTGCTACTACTTCGGCTTCTAAGCTAAAGAATCTTTCTGAACCATGATGTTGTTCTACACATTTTATAATATTTTCTTTAGTATTTGCATCTAAAACAGTTTCTTTAAGAATTTCCTTTGTTGCATCAGATGACATTGATATATGTTGTTTTGGAGTTCCTAAATATGAAGCTTCAGGAAGTTTACAATCCATTAATGATATACCAATTTTTACAATATTTTCATCTGCACCATACTTTTTAGCTAATCTAACTCCTGCATCTAAAGAAATATCATATAAAAATTCCATATCAGGATTATATTTTTGTATTTCAGCTCTATTAAAATCATTAGCAGTTTTAACTAAATTTTCCATATTCATAACATATCACTCCACCTTATTAACTTTAATTGTATTATATACCATAACATTAATATTTTCAACTGCATATTCAAAAAATGAGAATAAAGAGAATTGAAAATTAATATATACAAATTATAGAATGTATGCTATACTAATTTTAATAGTTGATAGGTCAATTATTTTTTTGAGTAAAATCTGGGAGAAATACTATTAAAAATGGATAAAGAATTAATAGCAGAAATAGAATTAATGAAAAAGATGAGACAACCAATCATTGATTGGTATCAAAAAAATAAAAGAGAATTGCCATGGAGAAAAGAAAAAAATCCTTATCACATATGGATTTCTGAAATCATGTTACAACAGACAAGAATAGAAGCGGTAAAACAATACTATGAGCGATTCTTAAAGGAAATTCCCACTATACAAGATTTAGCAGAAATAGAGGAAGAAAAATTATTAAAATTGTGGGAAGGATTAGGTTATTATAATCGTGCCAGAAATTTAAAAAAAGCAGCTCAAGTTATTCAAGAAAAATACAAAGGGCAAATGCCAAAACATAATAAAGAATTAGTGGAATTGCCAGGAATTGGGGAATATACAGCAGGAGCCATTAGTTCGATTGCCTATGATGAACCAGTACCAGCAGTGGATGGAAATGTACTCCGTGTTGTAAGTAGAGTTGTAGGAAGTAAAAAAGACGTTTTAGAAAATAAAACAAAGAAGGAGTTTAGCGAGAAATTACAAGAAATTATGCCAAACCAAGCAGGAGATTTCAATGAGGGACTAATGGAATTGGGAGAATTAATTTGTATTCCAAATGGAGAGCCATTGTGTGAAAAATGTCCTTTGCAAGAAATTTGTATTGCTAAAAAGAGAGATTTAACAGATGTGATTCCTGTTCGTAATCAGAAAATTAAGAGAAGGAAAGAAGAAAAGACGGTATTCCTATTGGAGTTTGAAGGTAACATAGCGATTCGAAAAAGACACAAAATGGGTCTATTGGCTAATATGTATGAATTTCCTAATATTGATATAAAGATAAAGAAAAATGAAATAGCATCAGTCATACAAAGTTGGGGACTAATGGGTAATCAAATTGAAAAAATTGGAACACATCATCATATATTTTCTCATATTGAATGGGATATGATAGGGTATAAGATTAAAGTAAATACTATGAATACAGAGTTTATATGGGTGGAAAAAGATGAGATTTTAGAGAAATATCCGATACCAGGTGCTTTTGTACCATTTCGTGATAAAATGTAAAGAAATCATATTGTATTTTGAAACAAATTATTGTATAATAACTATGGATAGGGAGTGGTATCGAAGTGGTCATAACGAGCTACACTGGAACTGTAGTAGTCGCGAATAGCGGCCCGTGGGTTCGAATCCCACTCACTCCGCCATATTGAGTAGCTTTCGTGATTTTAGAAGGCTACTGTTTTTTATAAAAATGTTACCATACTAGCCAAAACTTGTCCCAATAATAAGGCGAGTTATGATTGAGAATGAAAAGAGGTTAAAAATAATGAAAATAGGATTTACCATTGGCAAATTTGCACCATTACATAAAGGACATCAATATCTGATAGAAAAAGGTTTAAAAGAAATGGACAAGTTCTATGTCATTATTTATGAAACAAAAGTAACAGAAATCTCAATTGAAATTAGAGCCAATTGGATTAAGAAAATCTATCCAGATGTCAATATAATTTATGCCAAAAATCCACCGATTCAATATGGTTTAGATGAAGAAAGCGTAAAAATACAAACGGATTACTTAAAAGAAATGGTTAAAGGAATACAAGTGACACATTTTTATAATAGTGAACCATATGGTAAATTTGTAGCGAGAGACTTAGGTGTGAAGGAAATACAAGTTGACCGAAAGAGAGAAAAGTTTCCAATTAGTGGTACAGAGATTCGTAAAGGATTAAAAAATAAGGAAAATTTTTTAGAGGAAATTGTGTATAAGGATTTAAAATAATAAATTTTGTCTTAAGAAAAGTTTTTGATAAAATTAAGAAAAAATAAATAGAATTTTTAAAATTATTATGCTAGAATAAATCCAACAGAATGGAACATAGGAGATAGGACATGGGGACGTAGATAATGTCCCTATCTATAATTAGAGGGACATTATCTACGTCCCCATGTCCTATCTCCTAAAGAAATGTGACAAAAAGGGGCGCCCCTCTTGTCATAAGAGAAGAAAGGAGAACGGAATGGAAAGAACCGTATTACAATGTGAAAATTTAAACAAGAAATTTGGCAAAAAGCAAATATTAAACAATGTTTCTTTTGCCATTGAAGAAGGAGACATTTTAGGTTTTATTGGACCAAATGGAGCTGGAAAAACAACCACCATCAAATTGATATTAGGGTTGCAAAATATTACAGAGGGAAAGGTTAGTATTAATGGTTATGATATTGAAAGCCAATTTACAAAAGCAATCGAAAAAGTGGGAGCTATTGTAGAAAATCCAGATTTATATATGTATTTATCTGGTTATGAAAATTTAAAATTAATTGCTAATTTGTATGCTAATATTAATCCGGCTAGAATTGATGAAGTAGTGAAGCTAGTTAAATTGGAGAATCGAATCCAAGATAAGGTTTCCAAATATTCTCTAGGTATGAGGCAAAGGTTAGGAATTGCACAAGCAATTTTGCATAAACCTAATTTGTTAATTCTAGATGAACCAACCAATGGATTAGATCCAGAAGGAATTAAGGAAATGAGAGAACTTCTCGTAGATTTAGCTCAAAAAGAGAAAATGGCAATTTTAATATCTAGTCATAATTTAGCTGAATTGGATAATTTGTGTAATAAAGTTTGTATTATTAAAAATGGAGAAATTATTGAAACAAGTGATATTTCTGGAATTAAAACTCAAGCAGGAAAGCAGTTCAAAATATTTGAGGTAGAGGATAGTAAAAAGATAAAAGCCTTGTTGCCAGAAGCAGTTGTTATGGGAGATAACAAATTTAAACTAGATATACCAAAAGAAGAAATACCAGAAATTATTATAAAATTAGTAGAAAATCAAATTAAAATTTATGGAGTGAAAGAGGAAGAAAAATCCTTAGAACAAGCATTTTTTGAAAAGACAGGAGGGAATGTAATTGAGTAGATTGATTAAGAATGAATTAATTAAAGTTTTCAAGAAGAAAAGTATTTATATTACGTTATTCGTTATTTTAGCTTTTGTTATTTTAACGAATTGTATTTATAAATTCTTTTACCATAGTGGCAGTTATCATGAATACAATGATAATTATGTTCAATATTTGAAAGAGGATTTAGCCAAATTGGACCCCAATAAACCAAGTGATACCAAAATGTACATTGACCTAAAATCAGAGTTAGACATCTATGAAATGAAGCAAAAATATGAAACAGGAACTTGGCAAAGAAATGTCTTATCAAGTCAAGTTAGCAGTTATGTGAGTGAGAAGAATACCTATTTATATGGAGAAAGTAAAGATACAGAAAAAGTAGCAGAAATAGAAAAAACCATCAACAAAATTTTAGAAAAATTAGAACAAGACGATTGGAGATATTTTGCACAAGAAGAGTTAAATCAAGCAAAAACAGCATTAACCACGTTAGAAAACCAAAAAGCAAATACAGAAGATAAGCAAGAATTACAGTCATTAGAAGAGGCTATCAAAAGTGCTAACATCGACAAAGAAATAGCAGAAATTCGAGTGAACAAAGATATTAAATATGGAGAGGATTTTAGAAACGCAGCCTTAGGAATCTATCAAGAGGAAGCTAAAAATATCATCAACATAGAAAGTAATGCACAAGAATTAAAATATGAAGAAAAGCAAGACTATAATCAAAGTATCGAAAAACGAGAAATTAACAAATACATTTTAGAAAACAATGTGGATATCAATAAACAAAACGATGTGAGAGGTATTTTGAAAAGCCTTTTTAATGAATATGGCTTGTTTATCATTGTTATGATTATTATGATTGCAGGAACCATCGTCAGTGAAGAATTCAACAAAGGAACCATCAAATTATTACTAGTTAAGCCATATAGAAGAAATAAAATATTACTAGCCAAATTTATCACTGTTTTCCTTATGATTGCATTTTCCATCCTGGCAGTCGTTGTTATGGAACTACTAGTAGGTGGCATTATTTTTGGATATGATAGTTTATCTGTGCCGATTTTGGCATATGATTTTACAACACAGAGTCTGGAAAGCTTAAATATTTTCAGCTATTTGGGAATCGAAATTATGACACAATTACCAAAACTTATTTTATTGGCAACACTTGCTTTTGCTTGTAGTACATTATTTACCAATAGTGCGGTAGCAATTGCGATTCCGTTGTTGGGCTATATGTCAGCTGATATGATTAATATGTTAGTGATACAATTTAAAGTACAATTTATGAAATTTTTTGTTAGCTTGAATTGGAACTTTGAAGAGTACCTATTTGGAAATTTGCCGAAAATGGAAGGCATGACAGTAGGTTTTTCAATTGTAATTTGTATGCTATATTTTGTAGTTATGCTAATACCAACCTTTATTGTTTTCAAAAAGAAGAATATTAAAAACATTTAAGATGGGATTAAGGGGGCGTTCTTTAAAATCCCTTTTTCTGGGACTGGGGGGACACCCCTTGCTTAGGTCAACTCGTAGTGCTAAGGAAGGGGTATCTCCCCAGTTCCACCTTACTCGGTCTCCTCTTGTCGAATTTGAAAAAATGTTGTATAATAAGCTCATAAAAATAAGAGGAGGAAAAAAATATGGATGCAAAAATTATTGGAGAAACATTGCCAGCAGTTATTTGTAAACTAAAGAAGGGAGAATCCATTTTAACAGAAAACGGCGGAATGAGTTGGATGGATAGTGGAATTGAAATGAAAACAACCACCAATGGTGGAATTATGAAAGGAATTGGAAGGGCTTTTGCAGGAGAATCTCTTTTTATGAATGTATATACAGCACAAGAAGATGATGTAGAAATAGGATTTTCATCTTGTTTTCCAGGACAAATTTTAGAGTATGATTTAAAAGAAGGAGAGACCATTATTGCTCAAAAACGTGCATTTCTTTGTTCTGAAAATACAGTCGATATTGCGATGCAATTTCGTAAAAAATTAGGTGCTGGATTCTTCGGAGGAGAAGGTTTCATTATGCAAAAAATAACAGGACCTGGAAAAGTATTTTTAGAAATTGATGGTTCTGTTGTGAAAAAGGAATTACAAGCAGGTGAAAAATTAAAAGTTGATAATGGTTATGTAGCAGCTATGACAAAAGATGTGAAGCTAAATATTGAAACAGTAAAAGGGGTAAAGAATATTGTGTTTGGAGGAGAAGGTTTATTTTTAACAACATTAGAAGGTCCAGGAACTGTATGGCTACAAACCATGCCAATTTCAAAATTGTCTAGCTTATTATATGTGGGAACAGCAAGATAGAGAAGAAAGCAGTGTAGTACAAAAGCTATGCTGTTTTTTTGCATTTTGTACTATGATATGCCTCTTTTGTTCTAGATTTCTTGAAAATAGGAGTTTTTTATGATAATATATTGCTGGTAAAAAGTAAGTATATAATGTACTTAAAAAGTAATATAATGAATAATGAAAAACTATATAAAAGGAGAGAAATTAGAATGAAAGTAATGTTAGTAAACGGAAGTCCCCATGAAAAAGGTTGTACTTATACAGCTTTAAGGGAAGTAGAAAGTAGCTTGCAGAAAAATGGAATTGAAACAGAAATTTTCTGGTTAGGCAATCAGCCAGTAGCTGGCTGTATTGGATGTGGAAGTTGTCTTAAAACAGGAGAGTGTTTTGTCGAAGATAAAGTAAATGAGTTTTTAGTCAAAGTGCCAGAAACAGACGGTTTTATCTTCGGTACACCAGTACATTTTGCAGCAAGTTCTGGTATGTTATCTTCTTTTATGGATAGAGCTTTTTATGGTAGAAGAAACTTGTTTAGTCATAAACCAGCTTCAGCAGTGGCAAGTTGTAGAAGAGGAGGGGCAACGGCTACTTTAGACGAAATTAATAAATATTTTGGAATTAGCAATATGCCAATTGTATCTTCACAATATTGGAATATGGTGCATGGGAGTAAGCCAGAAGACGTTATAAAAGATGAAGAAGGAATGCAAACTATGAGAACATTAGGTAATAATATGGCTTGGTTGTTAAAGTCAATCGAAGCAGGAAAAAGAGCAGGAATTGAGTCACCCAAAAACGAACCAATTGTAGCAACTAATTTTATAAGATGATTTTTGGGATGCCCTTAGTTGTGTGAATGTTAAGCGAGCTACAGATAAGTAATATCTTTAGCTACGGAGGAAAAAATCATCATAATTGTTATTGCTTTTTCAAAATAATATAGATTAATTTTGAAAGTAGTATATTAAAAACTATCTATCATGATTTTTTCCTCCGTCCCCAAAATCATGAAAAATTTCTTGCTATTTATCAAAAACAAAGATATAATAATAAAAAATAAAGGAAAGGATAAAAAGATGAAAACAGTAAAAAAACATAGTATAAGAATAGCAATCATAGTTATGACAATATTTTTAGTCAATCTATTTTATGGAGAAGTACAAGTTCAAGCCAATGAAGAGAAAAGTTTAATACAACAGCAACTAGAATATTATACAAGAAATATGGATGTCAATAATATTTCAAAAGAAGACGTTTTAAAAGTTTATGACACTATTACAGAGGAATATACGAATGATGAAATAGCGAATATGATAAAAGATAACACAGAGGAAATGAAAAAGCAAGGAATTAGCGAAGAGATAATAGGAACCAGTGCTGATTTTATAAAAACAACTGATACAGAAAGTCTAAGAAAGATTATAGAAAATGATATTGATGTCGAAGATATTAAAGAAAAAGTAAATCAAGGTTATACACCCAATCAAATATTAAAAAGTGTCATGCAAGAAATGCCGAACGAGAAAAAAGCTGAAATAGCAACCAAACTAATACTATCTAATTATGTTGTCAAAACAGGATTGACAATAGTTATGATTCTATTTATCTATGGAACCATTCTTAGATGGATTATCTATGCAAAAGCTGGAAAACATGGATGGGCAGCAATCATACCATTTTATAGACAAATAGTGATGTATCAAGTTTGTGGATTATCACCATGGTTGATATTACTTTGGTTTGTACCAATAGTAGGATGGATAGCCATGTTTATCATAGCTATCATGAAAAGATTTTGCTTAGCCAGTGAATTTGGAATGAATGGATTATTTGGATTGGGGCTATTGTTATTTCCACCAATTTTCCAAAGTATACTAGCTTTTAATTCCAATATAGAGAAAACAGAGAATTGATAGGAAAATAGAAAAAAAGAAAGAGTGAAACAAAGTGAACCAAAACGGAAAAATAGGAGTTTTTGATTCTGGAATTGGTGGCGTTACTGTATTACGTGAAATGATAAAAGTTTTACCAAAAGAAAATTATAGGTATTATAGTGATTCCAAAAATAATCCCTATGGAGACAAAACAGATGAGGTAATACAACAGTTATGTGATAATATTGTTCAACACTTTATCCAAGAAAATTGTAAAGCCATTGTGATAGCTTGTAATACAGCCAGTAGTAAAGCAGCTAGTTTACTACGAAAAAAATATCCTCAGTTACCATTTATTGCTATCGAACCTGCATATAAGATGGTCTATGATTATGCATATGACAAACCAACTCTAGTTATGGCAACGAAAGGGACCATTCATAGTGAAAAATTCAACTTATTATTAAAAAAATATGATAATCATAAAACGTATCTGTTACCTTGTATTGGACTAGCTGATAGAATTGAACAAGGAAATAAGGAAGAAATTACAAAATATTTAAAAGAGCATATAGGTAGATATCAGGGAAGAGTAGAAAATGTCGTATTAGGTTGTACCCATTATCCTTTGGTTCAAAAAGAAATACAGGAAATATTAGGACAAGTTCAATTTTTTAATGGAGCTCCTAATTTAGCAAAACATTTAAAAGGCATATTAGAAGAAAGAAAGTTATTAAACCAAGGAGAAGGAAACATAGAATTTGAGGATTCTCAAGGAAGCAAAGAAAAAGAACAAAGATTTTTTGAAATATTAAAGGGAGAAATAAATAGATGAAAATTTTAAAAAATAATTTAAAAAGTAATTTAAACATTAGAACAGAAAAAGATTATCCCATCAAAGGAATTGAATTTATTGATATAACCCCACTAATTCTACAAAAAGAAACGTTAAAAGAAATAGCAGAAGGATTTGCCCAAGAATTAAAAGATAAAAAAGTAGATTATATTGTAGCACCAGAAGCAAGAGGATTTTTACTAGGAACTATGGTAGCCAATTTATTAGGAATTGGCTGTGTACCAGTTAGGAAAAAGGGAAAGTTACCACCTACAACGGTAGAGAAGACATTTGATTACATAAAAGAATATGGCAAAGACCAATTAGAATTACCGAAATTGGTAAATACTACTTACCAAGATAAAAGTTTTTATATTATGGATGATATTTATGCAACAGGCAATACGGTAAAAGCAATCCAAAAAGCGATAGAAGAAGAGGGAGGAAAAACGATAGGTAAAGGCGTTGTAATGAATATTGTAGGTTTAAATCAAGATAAAGATGTATTTTCTTTTATTGAGGTAGAAGAAGAATAGGAGGGTACGGTAAGATGAAAAATAAGGGAGAACGAGGAGCTGTTACTTTGTTTGTTGTGGTAATATGTGTGTTTATCACCATTATGCTTGTTACCTTTACGATGAGATTAGAAAATCAGAAACAAATACAAAATAAAGAGATTGAACAAATAACAAAAAGTTACCAAGAGAATGAACAAGATATGGAGGAAATGTATTCTAGGATTGTTAATGAATAAAATAAAGGTGATTTGGGTAAAATGCATATAAAATAGAAAAAAGGAGAATGAGAGATGGAGAATATTATAAAAGACTTAAATACATTCTTATCTAATTTAAACGTATTTTATCGTAAATTACAAAATTATCATTGGAATGTGGTAGGAAAGGATTTTTTTGTTTTTCATAGTAAACTAGAAGAATATTATGATAAAATAAATGAACAAATTGATGAGATAGCAGAACACATTTTAATGATAAATGGGCAACCTTTAGGAACTATGAAAGATTATTTAGAAAATACTTCGATACAAGAAGCTAAAAATGAGAAGGTAAAAGATAATGTGGTTTTTGAAGCAATTATCAAAGATTATGGACAATTACTGGAAAATGTAAGCAATATAAAAAAAGAAGCAGATGAACAAACAGATTATATTACCTCTGCTTTGATGGATTCTTATATTTCGGATTATACAAAAATATTATGGATGTTAAAACAGATGATGCAATCTTAATTGAATAGATGAGATTATAATAAAGCTATGGAAACATAGCTTTTTTGATGTTCACAAAGAATTCACAAAAAAATTAGCAGAAAGTATTGACAAGTGCTAAAAAGGGGTATAATATATAAACAGTTAGCAATCGGACCAAAAGAGTGCTAAAAGAGGTGAAAAAGTTGTTAGATGAGAGAAAAAAGAAAGTCTTACAAGCGATTGTAGAAGAATATATCAATACAGCAGAACCAGTAAGCTCCAATGCACTAACACAAAGTCATGGTCTAGCATGTAGTAGTGCGACCATTCGAAATGAAATGTCAGAACTAGAAAAAAGCGGATTTTTAGATAAAACGCATACCTCAAGTGGACGAATCCCATCCGCAAAAGGGTATCGATACTATGTAGATGAGCTTTTAAATGACAAAGACATTAGCTTAGAGGAAATCAAATATATTAGTTCAAAATTAGAAACAAAGGTAAACGAAATAGAAGATTTAACAAAAATAGCAGCTAACACCATATCAGAAGTAACGCATTATACAACGGTTTCCATTGGACCAAAAGCAACAACACAGTTAATCGAAGAAATCAAATTTGTTTTATTAGGAACTAGAATGATGATGGCAGTTATCTTAACCGATTCAGGATTGGTCAAAGAAACGATTATTAAATTTGATGAAGACATTAATGAAAAACAAGTAGAAACCATGAATTACATGTTCAATAATAAATTGAAAAATCAACCAATTGAAACAATAGATAGGCCTTTAGAAGAATATTTATATGATGAAATGACTTATAGCGTAAATGTAATTAAACCAATCATTGAACAGATAAAAAAAGTATTAGAAGAAGATAATAAAATTTATTTAGAAGGAACCAATAAATCTTTTGACTTACCAGAATTTAATAGTTTAGAAGTAGCGAAAAATTTTGTTAATATATTAGATACCAAAGAATTGGTAGCCGATATGCTTAACTCGGGATTTGCCGAAGATATTAATGTATATATCGGCGAAGAAAATGAAAAGCAAGAACTAAAAGATTTTAGTGTTGTGACTTTTAAGCATAAAGTAAATGGAAAAGATGTTGGAACGATTGGAATTATTGGTCCCAAAAGAATGGATTATTCAAAAGTTATTTCTGTTATGAAATATATAAATAAGAAATTAAATGATAAGGATTAAAAATTTAGCACTTACAAGCATGTAATATTATTTTTATAGTTTAAACATGAAATAGGGAGGAAAAGAAATAATGGTAGACGAGAAAAATCATGAGGAAGAAATAGAAAATGAGGTAATAGACAAGGAATCAGAAGAAAGTAATAGAGAGAATAGACAGAAAGAAATGGTTCCAAAACAAGATTATGAAGAGTTAGAGGATAGATTTAAAAGAATCCTTGCAGAATTTGAAAATTTCAAAAAAAGAAATGGTAAGGAAAGAGATGGCTTATATAATTCTATTCTTTCTGATGTTGTAGAAATGATTCTTCCAGTATTAGATAATTTAGAAAATGCTGTAAAAGTGGAGACACAAGATAACGAATATAAAAAGGGAATCGAACTTGTATTAAAACAGTTTCAGGAGGTTTTGGCTTCTAAGGGAGTGGAAGAAATAAAGGCAGTAGGAGAGACTTTTAATCCTGAATTTCATGAAGCAGTAAGTAGTATTCAAGATGAGAATTTGGGAGAAAAAGAGATTGCACAAGAGTATAGAAAGGGCTACAAGATTGGAAGTAGAGTTATTAGGCATTCGATGGTAGTGGTGGCTAATTAAACGAATGAAAAGTAACAATCTGCACATTTTCGTTCTTAATTACAAACCTCGATGTACCAACGTACACCTTCAGCTTGTAATTAAGAACAAAAATGCACATCTTATCACTTTTGATTCGTTTAGAAGAAAGTGGATAAGAATTGAGGCGAAAAAATGAACAAAGAAATTGAAAGAAAATATGCGATAAAAAGCTTGCCAGTAGATATAAAAATTGAAAAAGTGGAAGAAATTGAACAAGCTTATTTGTATGAAGATAGGAATACGAGCATCAGAATTAGAAAAATGCAAGTAAAAGACACGATTCAGTATATTTATACTGTAAAAACAAAGGGCGATACGCGGAATACAGCAATCACGGAGTTAGTTCCAAATATGAAATAGAAAGTAATATAACAAAAGAAGATTATGAAACATTGTTAGCCAAAAAGATAAGCAACAAAATTACAAAAACAAGAATAGTTGTCCCCATTCAAAATAATTTGAAAGTGGAAATAGATATTTATTATGATTATTTACAAGGATTTTTAACAGCAGAAGTTGAATTTCCAAGTGAACAAGAAGCAAATCAATTCAAAAAGCCAGATTGGTTAGGAGAAGAAATAGGCTACCAAGAATTATCCAATCGAAAACTAGCCCATATGGACGAAAAGCAATTTAAAAGTAAGGTTTCAGAAGAAATGCTTGCTCATAATAAAGAAATCATAGAAAAGTTATTAAATAATTATTGTTATTAATTTTAAAATGATGATTTTAGGGACGGAGTAGGAAATCATCATGAAAATAAATAAAATAAAGAGTAAAGATGATTTTTTGACTACGTCCCCAAAATCATCAAAAGCAAAGGGAGGAATTTTAAAATGGGAAAAATTATAGGAATTGACCTAGGAACTACAAATTCATGTGTAGCAGTTATGGAAGGTGGAGAGCCAGTTGTTATACCAAATTCAGAAGGAAGTAGAACAACACCATCTGTTGTAGCATTTTCTCAAAATGGGGAAAGATTAGTAGGACAAATTGCAAAACGTCAAGCTGTTACTAATCCAGATAACACAGTTATCTCAATCAAAAGAAAAATGGGAACAAACGAAAAAGTTAATATAGAAGGTGACAAATTTTCACCACAAGAAATTTCAGCTATGATTTTACAAAAATTGAAAACAGATGCTGAAAATTATTTAGGACAAAAAGTAACACAAGCTGTTATTACGGTTCCAGCTTACTTTAGTGATAGCCAAAGACAAGCAACCAAAGATGCAGGTAAAATTGCAGGGCTTGAAGTGTTAAGAATTATCAACGAACCAACAGCAGCATCTTTAGCTTATGGAATGGATAAAGAACAAGACCAGAAAATTATGATATACGATTTAGGTGGAGGAACTTTCGACGTTTCTATCCTAGATATTGGTGATGGTGTATTTGAAGTTTTAGCAACGAATGGTAATACTAAGTTAGGTGGAGATGACTTTGATGAAGCAATTATTAACTATTTAGTAGATGAATTTAAAAAATCAAATGGAATTGATTTAAAAGCTGACAAAATGGCAATGCAAAGATTGAAAGAAGCAGCAGAAAAGGCAAAAATTGAATTATCTGGGGTACAACAAACACAAATTAATTTACCATTTATTACAGCTGATTCAACAGGACCAAAACATTTAGATATTAACTTAACAAGAGCTAAATTTGAAGAATTAATCCATGATTTAGTAGAAGCAACTGCTGGACCAGTCAACCAAGCTTTAAAAGATGCAGGTCTAACACCAAATGATATTCATAAAGTATTATTAGTAGGTGGTTCTACAAGAGTTCCAGCTGTACAAGAAGCCGTAAAAAGAATTACAGGAAAAGATGCTGATAAAGGAATCAACCCAGATGAATGTGTTGCAATTGGTGCAGCGATTCAAGGTGGTGTATTATCAGGAGATGTAAAAGACTTAGTATTGTTAGATGTAACACCATTATCTTTAGGAATCGAGACATATGGAGGAGTATTTACTAAATTAATTGAAAGAAATACAACCATTCCAACGAAAAAATCACAAATTTTCTCAACGGCAGCAGATGGTCAAACATCAGTTGAAGTTCATGTGCTACAAGGAGAAAGAGAGATGGCTGCTTACAACAAAACATTAGGAAGATTCCAATTAACAGGAATTCCAGCAGCACCTAGAGGAGTACCACAAATTGAAGTTACTTTTGATATTGATGCCAATGGTATTGTTCATGTATCAGCAAAAGATATGGCAACTGGAAATAGCCAAGATGTATCAATCACAGCTTCAACCAACTTAACGGATGAAGATATTGACAAAGCAGTCAAAGACGCAGAAGCTCATGCAGAAGAAGACAAGAAGAGAAAAGAAGAAATTGAAGTGAAAAATAATGCAGAAAGCTTGATTTACAACAGTGAAAAGACATTAACTGATTTGGGAGATAAAATCAGTGGAGAAGAAAAAGCTAAAGTAGAGACAGAAATAGAAAATACGAAAAAAGCTGTTGAGACAAACGATACAGAAAAAATCAAAGAAGCAACAGAGAAATTAACAAAAGTATTCTATGAAATGTCAGAAAAATTATATAAGGCAGCAAATCCAAATGGAGCAGAAGGAACAGATGCAAGTCAAGCAACTGATGCAGAAAATGCTAATAATGATGGAACTGTTTATGATGCAGATTACAAAGTGGAGGATGACGAGAACAAATAAAATCGAATGAAAAGCTTCGTCTTACTTCGTTAAGCTACGAAAAAAATCTTTCGATATACAATCGTATTATCTTAAGATTTTTTTCTTGCTTGCCTTGTAATACTTGCTTTTGATTCAATTCGTAATGCCATTAGGGGCGGTCTTTTTGGCAATAATGATTAGGAGGAAAAAGAATGGCTACAAAAAGAGATTATTATGAAGTATTAGGTGTCAATAAAAATGCAACAGATGATGAATTAAAAAAGGCGTATCGTAAATTAGCAAAAAAATATCATCCAGATGCGAATCCAGACGATAAAGCTGGGGCAGAGGCGAAATTTAAAGAAGTGAATGAAGCTTATGAGAATTTATCTGACCCACAAAAAAGAAGAATGTATGACCAATTTGGAACAACTGACCCACAAGGATTTGGTGGAGCAGGAGGACCATTTGGTGGTCAAGGAGGATATTATTCTTATAGTAGTTCTGACTTTGGTGACTTTGGCGATTTAGGAGATATTTTTTCATCTTTTTTTGGAGGTGGATTTGGAGGAAGAAATTCATCAACGAGAAGACAATCAGGTCCTAGAAAAGGTGCTGATTTGAATTTAGGATTAGATATTACTTTTGAACAAGCATTTTTAGGAGTAGAAAAAGAAATTGTGATTACCAGAAATGATACTTGTCATACTTGCCATGGGACTGGAGCAAAAACAGGAACCTCTAAAATTACTTGTACTGTATGTAATGGAACTGGTCAGGTAACACAAGTACAAAATACTATTTTAGGACAAATGCAAACGAGAAGAACTTGCAGTGCCTGTCATGGAACAGGAGAAATTATCAAAGAGCCATGTGAAACTTGCCATGGAAAAGGAACAGTAAGAAAACAACCTAAAATTAAGGTGAAAATTCCAGCTGGAATAGATGATAATCAAACGGTTGTCCTAAGAGGAGAGGGAGAACCAGGAGAAAAAGGTGGGCCAAAAGGGGATTTATATATTACGGTTAGAATTAAGAGACATAGTATCTATACCAGAAAAGGAAATAATGTACTATGTGA
Organism: uncultured Clostridium sp.; assembly: GCA_948470605.1. GTDB lineage: Bacteria > Bacillota > Clostridia > TANB77 > CAG-508 > CAG-269. The sequence continues at coordinate 68,615 of CAOKPI010000006.1, forward strand.
GGTACCAATCACCATTACACAAGCTACGCTAGGAGCAGAGTTAGAAATACCAATGGTAGATGGAACCAAAGAAAAATATAAAATTCCAGATGGCACACAAACTGGTAGCAAATTTACGATTAAGAATAGAGGTTTTAAATCTGTTAATTCAAGTAGCATAGGGGATTTTATATTTACGGTAACAGTTCAGACGCCAAAGAGATTGACAAAAGAACAAAGAGATTTATTAACACAGTTGGCTAAGACAATGAATGAACAGCCACCAATTAAAAAGCGCGGATTATTTGGATAAGATAAGCATAAGGATGTGATTTTGGGGACGGAGGAAAAAATCATGATGAGTGGTAAGTTTGAATAGCAACTTGCCACTTTTTAAATGAATCATGATTTTTTCCTCCGTCCCCAAAATCATCTTTCTTTAACGATAGGAATAAAATGTCGAAAAATGCGACGAAAAGTCTAGCAAAGGTATTGAGAAAAAACAGATTATGTGATTTAATAAGCTTATGCAATTATTTTTAAAATTGCAAAAAACAACTTTGTAATTCAAATGAAATTCATTCAGATTTTAATTTTTATTTACAATTTCTAAAATTTTATCATCTTATTAATAAATCCAGAGAAGAGAAAAATACAAAGTATACAATAAAACAAGAAAGGAGGATAGCTTTTACAAAAGAATAAAAAAGATAATTGCATAAAAGTAAAAATATACTGATTAGGTATTGCAAAGTGAAATTTAATCTAGTATAATAAAGGAGGAAATATGGTAAAACAACAAAGAAAAAGCTACCCTTGACATCAGATATTGTATTTAAAAGATTGTTTATGTGATATTGAAATGCAGGTAAAAGATTTAGGAGACATGGACAAAAGAAGTGCTTATTATATGTCAAGAATGCTATCAGATGGACTTAAGAAAAGTCAAGATTACATACAAGTAAAAAACACGATAGTGATAAATTTATTAAATTTTGAATTTTATAAAAGGAATAGTTATCGAAGTGTGGCACATATGAAATTTGAAAGAACGAAAGAAAATGAATTTATAGATATGGGTTATCAAAGAGAAGATGAGTTGGCAACTCAAGATTTAGAAATGCATTTTATAGAAATTCCAAAGTTTGTGAAGAAAAATCCAGAAGCCAATACTAGGTTAGAACAATGGTTATGGCTAATTGCGGGGAGAGAGGAGAAATTAGAAATGGCAAAGAAAGAGAATAAAGAAATAAAAAAAGCCATGGATATGATTGATGAGATGAGTATGGATGAAAAAGAATGGGAGCTTTATACGTCTAGGAAAATTGCTATAATGGATTATAATTCTGGAATACGTAATGCAAAAGAAAGAGGGATAGAACAAGGAAGACAAGAAGGAAAAAAAGAAGGTTTGAGAGAAGGAAAGAAAGAAAAACAAATAGAAATTGCAAAAAAACTATTTCATAAAAATGTGTCGATAGAAGAAATAGAGGAAATCACTGAATTAACAAAAGAGGAAATAAAGGAAATAATAAAATAGAAAATGATTTTGGGTACGGAGGAATGTCCTAAGATTGTAAAATGTAACATAAAAAGTGTTACATTTTTTTGTTAAATACTAGACAAAAAATATTTAATATGATATAAGTAAAAAAGAGATAAGGTATAATACAATAACATAAATTACGACAAAAACATACAAGGGTTATAGGTAAAACCATGATAAAACCTAGAAATATCATATTAAATGGGGAGAAGAAAATGAAGAACAAATTAAAACAAGAAAAGGCCATCACACTAATAGCACTAGTATTAACTATAATCGTATTAATGATATTAGCAGCAGTAGGTATAGCAACACTAACAGGAGACAATGGAATATTGACCACAGCACAG
>CAOKPI010000007.1 GCA_948470605.1 uncultured Clostridium sp.
TCAATAAAACCTTTGATTTTCTAAGAAAAAATTTTTTATTCGTTATCACTGCCTATATTGAATTAAACTTGCAATTAACATAAAAATATGGTATAATTAATAAAATAACATAAAAAATTATTTGTAAAAAAAGGAGGACAAAACATTATGAATGAAAAAGCAGAAGAGTGCAAAAAAAAGGCGATTGAGGCATTGGAAAACTGCCTGGAAGAGCTGCTCAAAGAATTTTTTAGGTTAAAAACAAGACTTATACAAAGACTTGATCATTTCCTTAAATCTGGAAAGGATATGAAGATAGGGCTTCGGATTGAAGGTGTAGAAGTCGAAGAGAGTGAAAGATATGCTACAATTGTGGACGAGCTCTTTGTGTGTAAATTTAAGAAAGCTTTGGAAGCGTTGAAAGAAAGTCAACAAGAAAAAAATATTAATTCAGATTTTTTCTGTAGAGAGAGAGACATTGTTAAATATATTGTTATTATCTCAACAGATGAAACATGGATATACAGTATTAAGGAGTTTAATGAAATGCTAGATGTAAATGACAATATTATGTATTGTATTAGTGCTCTGCAGAGTTTTCAATGAACTGGAGAAAAACTAGAAGCCAACCTTTTGGAACGAGTGTTCCGAGAGGTTGGCTTCCTCCATTTTTTATATTATAGGAAACAATATGAAACTTTTTAGTTTCGCAACACAAAGTGAAAATAAATTGCCTTAACTAACAAAAGCATGTATAATATAAATATCAAGTATAAAGTAATTCTATGAACTTACTGGTATGAACAATCTGATAGGAAACTGAAACTAGACATTTACTAAGAACAAAAAATTGTAGCCAAAGAGCACGTGAAAGAAATTTTTAAAATGGTTAGAAATGTTTAGATACTTGATAGAAAGTGGTGAGTATATGGAAGCAAAGGTGAAAAGGTGTGCAGGATTAGATGTACATCAAGAGACAATTGTAGCATGTGTTCTAAAAGGTGAAATAGATAAAAAGCCCCAAAATGAAATTAGAACATTTGGAACATATACAAAAGATTTAGAAGAATTACATGAATGGTTGCTACAAGAAGAAATAGAACAAGTAGCAATGGAAAGTACAGGGGTATTCTGGAAATGTGTGTGAAATAAGTTCAGAAAAAAATAGTTAAGTAAAACTTTTGATAGTGTAGATGAAATTATACGTTTCTTGAAAGAAAAGCAATTTGAACAGATTGAAAGAGATGAATGGGAATGACATTTTTCGATTATTTAGGTTCATAGAACGGCAAGAAGAATGGTGTAAATACCAAGAATTCCATGATATGAGCAAACTATTATTTAAAATGGATGAAGCGGAAAACGCAATAGGAAGACTGTAGTATGAAATGGCCAGCATATTGGGGCAATTGCTCCGATGTGTTGGCTTCTTCCATTTATCATTTTTATCTGCTATCATCTTGTGAAACCCCAAAAAATTTGATATACTATTGCTAGAAAAGAGGAGAAAAAATGATAGCAGAAGTAATCATCAACCGAACCGCCAAAAAACTAAATAGAATTTTTGACTATCGAATCCCAGAAAACTTAGAGGGGCTTATTTTTGTTGGAAGCAAAATTTTAGTACCCTTTGGAAAAGGTGGGAAACTAGAAGAAGCTTTTGTTGTAGGATTAAAAGAAAAAACGAGCTATCCCAATGAAATCAAAGAGATTGCCAAACTAGAAGAACAATTAAAAGACGAACAAATCGAATTAGCCACATGGATGGCAAAAAGATATTTTTGTAATGTATCAGATTGTATCAAATTAATGCTAACGCCAGGAAGCAGAACCAAAAACAAAGAAAAAAGAATCCAAGATAAAACCATAAATGCTATCTATTTAGGAAAAGATAGAGAAGAAATAGAACTAGACATCGAGATAGGAAAAATCAAATCAGACAAGCAAAAGAAAATCCTCCATTTTGTAAAAGACAACGAAGGAGTCACCATACCAGAAATAGAAATGTTGACAGACTGTTCCAGAGCCATTGTTAATACGCTTATCAAAAATGGCTATTTGGAAATAGTCGAACAAAAAATAGAAAGAAATCCATTGCATTTAAAAGATGCAGAAACCATTCAACAAAGAGAAAAAACAGAAAAATTGCCATTAACAAAAGAACAAAAAATAGCATATCAAACAATAGAACGAACAATGGAGCAAAAGAAATATCAGTCTTTTCTACTATATGGGGTAACAGGTTCAGGGAAAACAGAAATCTATCTACAATTAATCCAAAAAGCATTAGAACAAGAGAAAACAGCCATCTTATTAGTACCAGAAATATCCTTAACTCCACAAATGTTAGACCGATTTATTGCCCGATTTGGAAAAGAAGAAATTGCCGTATTACATAGCAAACTGTCAATGGGAGAAAGACACGATGAGTGGGAACGAATTAAGGAGAAAAAAGCAAAAATTGTAATAGGAGCTAGGTCAGCTATCTTTGCACCAGTTGAAAAAATAGGAATTATTATCATTGACGAAGAACATGATAGTTCCTATAAATCAGAAGCCAGTCCAAAATACGATGCCAAAGAGGTTGCCAAACAGATTGCGAAACAAAGCAAATGTCCACTCTTATTAGGTAGTGCGACACCAGATATGAGAACCTATTATGCTGCCATACAAGAACAAAAACCAGATGTACAATTATTAACCTTAACCAAAAGAGCCAATCAATCATCTTTGCCAAAAGTACAAGTAGTAGACTTAAAACAAGAATTAGTCAATCGGAAATCGTTCCATGTTAAGTATGGATTTATACAGTGCCATTGAGGAAAATCTAAAACAAAAAAGACAAACCATTTTATTTTTAAATCGAAGAGGGTATTCTACTTTTATTATGTGTAGAAATTGTGGGTATACTGTACAATGTAAGAATTGTAATATCAGTATGACTTACCATAGTTATGAAAAAAAGCTAAAATGTCATTATTGTGGGCAAGAAGAAAAAGTAGTAACCGTATGTCCAGAATGCCACAGCGATAAAATTCGCTATTTTGGGACAGGAACCCAGAAACTGGAACAAGAAATTAACAAACAGTTTCCAAACGCGAAAACAATTCGAATGGATATTGATACCGTAACCAAAAAGAACTCACATGAGGAAATTTTAAATCGATTTAAAAATGAAAATATCGACATCTTAATTGGGACACAAATGGTAGTGAAAGGACATCATTTTCCGAATGTTACCTTAGTTGGTGTTATTGCAGCAGATAGTTCTTTAAACATCGATGACTATCGAGCCAATGAGAGGACTTTTCAAATTTTGACACAAGTAGCAGGACGAGCAGGAAGGGAAAATCTACCAGGAAAAGTAATCATACAAAGTTATAATCCAGAAAATTTCAGCATTCAATGTGCCAAAAAACAAAATTATGAGAATTTTTATGAAACAGAAATAGCACTACGAAAGCAGTTGAAATATCCACCATTTTGTGATATAACAGTAGTGAGTTTTAATGGTTTACAAGAAACGGAAATTCAGCAAGCAAGTACATGGATGTATGAATGTTTAAAAAATAACTTAAAAGGAGAATCATTCAAAATATTTAAGCCAATGCCAGCACCCATTGATAAAATACAAAATCGATACCGTTGGCGAATCATTCTAAAGGGGAATATGACGAATCCAGTAAATGACATATTAAATCAATGCTTGCAACAAGCTTATGGAAAGAATTGGAAAAATACAAAAATAACGATGGATGTGAATCCAAATAATATGATGTAAAAGCAAAAAGTAAAGGGGATGAGAAAAATGGCAATTCGAAATTTGAGACTAGAAGGGGACGAAATCTTAAAAAAGAAATCAAGGGAAATAGAAACAATTGACGAAAAAATACAAATTTTAATTGATGACATGATAGAAACCATGCATAAATATAATGGAGTGGGGCTTGCGGCAGTGCAAGTAGGAATTTTAAAAAGAGTAATTGTCATTGATTTATATGATGATAATGGACCAATTGTAATGATTAATCCTGTTATTATAAAAACAAAGGGAGAACAAGAGGTAGATGAAGGTTGCTTAAGTTTTCCAAATCAATTTGCCAAAGTGGTTAGACCAGCAGAAGTAGTGGCAGAATACACAGATAGAGATGGGAAAAGAATGAAAGTAAAGGCAAAGGAATTGTTAGCACAAGCCATTAGCCACGAAGTTGACCATCTAAATGGAGAGGTATTTATGGATAAGATACTACCAGGAACGTTAGAATACGTAGAACCAGAGGAGAAATGATTTTGGGGACGGAGGAAAAAATCATGATGCATGAGAAATAAATAGTAGGATTTGGGACAATGAGGAAATCATGATTTTTTCCTCCATCCCCAAAATCATGAAGGAGGATTTATGAACATTATTTTTATGGGAACACCAGATTTTGCGAAAGAAAATCTGGAAGCAATTCATAAGGCGGGACACCATATCATAGGAGTGGTAACCAACCCAGACAGACCACAAGGAAGAGGCATGAAATTACAACCATCAGAGGTAAAGAAATTTGCCTTAGAAAAAGAATTTAAGATATATCAACCATTACAAATAAAAAATAACACAGAATTCATAGAAGAGATGAAAAGGCTCAATCCAGATGTTATTTGTGTGGTGGCTTATGGGACAATACTACCCAAAAATATATTAGAAATTCCTAAATTTGGTTGTATCAATGTCCATGCTTCTATACTACCCAAATATAGAGGAGCAGCACCAATTCAATGGGCTGTTTTAAATGGTGATAAAACAACAGGAGTGACAACCATGTATATGGATAAAGGAATGGACACAGGAGATATTATTTTAAAACAAGAAATAGAAATAGGAGAAGAGGAAACAACAGGCGAATTATGGGATAGACTGGCTAAAATAGGAGGAGAACTTTTAGTAGAAACATTACAACAAGTGGAAAGGGGAATCGCACCGAGAGAGAAGCAAGGAAAGGATTTTACCATAGCACCGATGTTATCAAAGGAAATGGCTAAAATTGATTGGGAGACAAAAACAGCACAAGATATTAAAAATCTAGTAAGAGGACTAAATCCTATTATGGGAGCCTATACCTATCTAGATGGAAAAAAGATAAAATTCTGGAAAGTAGATTTAGCAAAGAAAGAGGAAATTGTGCTAGAAGGTTTAACAGATGCTATGAAAAATGGAACAGTACTTGTTTCCCAGCCTAAAAAGGGTTTATTTATCAAAACAAAACAAGGTGTTTTAAAGGTACTGGAAATTCAAGGAGAAAATGCTAAAAGAATGCCGATTCAAGATTTTTTAAGAGGAAATGCAATTCAGGAATTTGAAATGTTTGAATCGTAATTATTCTGTAAGTAATAGAAATTTATAAAATTTAATGAAAATAGTTGTAAAAACACTTAAAAATTGATATACTTGATAAGAATTTAAGTATATCAATTTTTGATAGATAAAGGAGGATTTTAAAATGAGTGAAGAAAATCAAGAAAAAGGTGAAATAGTAGAATTAGAAGAAGAAATAAAAACAGAAAACGAAGGAATACAAATATCCAATGATGTAGTAGCAGTCATTGCAGGTGTAGCAGTATCAGAGGTTTCAGGAGTAGCTGGTATGGCAGGTGGATTTGCAGGAGGTATATCAGAAGTATTTAGTGGAAAGAAAAATCTAGCCAAAGGAATTAAAGTAGAAGTAATGGAAGCACAAGCTAAAATTGATGTTAATATTATAGTAGAATATGGTTCCAGAATTCCAGATGTTGCATTTGAAATCCAAAATAGAGTAAAAAAAGCAGTAGAAAGCATGACAGGTTTAAAAGTAGAAGAAGTAAATGTACATGTACAAGGTGTTAATACTGATAATGCTAAAGAAGAAATAAAACAAGAGGAAGACACAGAAGAAGCAGAAGAAGATTAATAAAAAATGGAGGAAATGAAATGAAAATTTTAGAAAAAATTGCACTAATTATTTATTCTAGTATCATGTTAATTGTATCTATGATTCTATGCTTATTAGTATTTGGATGGTTAGATATAGGATTAGTAGGAAATGTTATAACAACAATTATAGTAGGGGAAACATCAAGTAAAATACTATTGGGAGTAAGTGTTGTATTTATCTTATTATCGATTAAATGTATCTTTTTCGATGGTAGCTCAAAAGAGCAAATGAACGAAAGACAAGGAATACTTTTAGAGAACGAAAGTGGAAAACTAATGATTTCAAAAGAAACCATTCAAAATTTAGTAAATTCAGTCGCTTTAAATTTTCAAAGTGCGGAAGATGTAACCACTAGAGTGGAATTAGATAAAGAGAATAATGTTAGGGTTTTTGTTAATTTGATTGTAAACGAAGAGGCTATCATAAAGGATTTATCCGTAAATCTTCAAGCGAAAATAAAAGAGAAAGTAAAAACAGCAACTGATTTAGAGGTGAAAGAAGTAAATATAACAGTTAAGAAGGTGGCTCCAACACAACAAGAAACAGAGTAATTTGAAAGGAATGTGATAAGAATGAACTTAAAAGAATTTTGGAACAGTTATAAAGGAGCAATCATAGGGATTGTTGTTGCCATATTAATTTTAGTAACTAGATTACATGATTTAATATTAGCCATTGTAATTTTAGTATTAGGAGCATTAACAGGAAACTATGTACAACAAAACAAAGAGGACGTAAAAACAAAATTAAAAACATTTATTGATAAAATGTAGAATGAGATAAAGGAGGAAATGTTAGCCTTTAAGGCTAACATAAGCTAGAAGATATGAACAGAACAGCCATTAGAGAGCAAGCCTTTAAATTAATATATAGTTTAGAAATACAAAAACAAGATAATTTAGAAGAAGCCATAGAATTATATGAACAAAGTAATGAAATTTCAGATGAAAAGGCAAAAGCATATATAAAAGATGCTATTTTTGGTATTGAAAAAAACAAAGAAGACATTATTCAACAGATAGAAAAAAACTTAAAATCAGACTGGAAATTAGAAAGAATTTCCAAAATTGATTTAGCGATTTTAAAGTTGGCCATTTATGAGTTGAAATATACAGAAATACCATTTAAAGTAGCGATTAATGAAGCAGTAGAATTAGCCAAAAAATATGGAGAGGATGCTTCTAAAAACTTTGTCAATGGAATCTTAGCGAGTGTAGTAAAAGAATAGAGGTAAGAATATGAAATATGCAGATATGGCGATAACAGTTTCAGACTTAAATCAATATATCAAAAACAAGATAGCAGAAGACGAATATCTAAATGAAATACTGGTAAAAGGAGAAATTTCTAATTTTAAAAATCATTATACAGGGCATATGTATTTTACACTAAAAGACGAGAAATCTCTCATAAAATGTATTATGTTCAAATCGTATGCCCAAAAGTTAAATTTCATGCCAAAAGATGGAATGAAGGTATTTCTTTTTGGGGGCGTTTCTGTTTTTGAAAGAGATGGCGTGTATCAAATTTATGTCAAAGCTATGGAAGAAGATGGTTTAGGAGATTTATATACAAAATATCAAGAATTAAAAAATAAATTAGAAGAGCAAGGTTTATTTGACGAAGAACATAAAATGCCAATTCCTAAAATGCCAAAAGTAATAGGTGTGCTAACTTCCCAAACCGGTTCTGTAATTAGAGATATTATTAATGTATCTACCAGAAGAAACCCAAATGTAGTCATTCGTTTATTGCCAGTTCCAGTACAAGGAGAAGGGGCAGCTCAAAAAATTGCAGAAGGTATTCAATATATGAATCGAAACAAGTTAGCAGATGTATTGATTTTAGCAAGAGGAGGAGGTTCTTTAGAGGATTTATGGCCATTTAATGAAGAAATGGTAGCACATAGTATTTATCATTCAGAAATCCCTATTATATCAGCAGTCGGTCATGAAACCGATTTTACCATAGCTGATTTTGTAGCCGATTTACGAGCTCCAACACCTTCCGCTGCTGCTGAATTAGCCGTTCCCGACAGCTATGAGATAAAACAAAAAATCATAACGTATCAAAATCGATTAAGAATGGCTTTGCTTAAAAAAGTAGAGGTTATGAAATTACGATACGAAAAAAGTATGTCAAGTTTCGTTTTTAAAGAACCAACACGTAGAGTACAAGAAAATTATATCAGGATAGATAATTGCGTAAAACAACTGGAAATGCTAATAAGAGCAAAACAAGAAAAAGAAAAGATGAAATATAGCGAACTGATTGCTAAACTAGATGCGTATAGCCCATTAAAAACATTATCGAGAGGATATTCGATTACGCAAAAGAATGGAAAAGTGGTTAAAACACAAGCAGAGCTGAAATCTGGTGATGTGCTTGAAATTCGATTTGTGGATGGACAGGTAGAGGCGAAAGTAAAATAAGTTATTATTATCATTTATAATAGTAAAGTTTATTATATTTTTATTTGTAACTCCCAACTGCATAACAGACTGTAAACAAAACTATTAAGTTATAAATAACTTAATAGTAGTATTGCACAGAAAATTTACTTTGTAAATTTTTGCGTCGACAAATCTTTACGCTTTTAAAAAGCGAGATTTGTCTGGAAAATTTGGTAACAGTCTATAATTTGTTGGTCCCCCCGAATTGTTATTTCATAAAAATGTAATAAACTTTAAATAAAGATAGAAGTGATTAAAAAAGGAGGTTAAGATGAGTAAGAGTTTTGAAGAGCAAATGGAAGCTTTAGAAGAAATTGTAGAAGAATTAGAAAAGGGAGAATTGAGTTTAGAAGATTCCGTTTCCAAATTTGAAGAAGGAATCAAAATTTCAAAACAATGTAATAAGACATTAGAGGAAGCAGAAAAGAAAATTACGATTTTAGTCAATCACGAGGGAGAGATGAAAGAAGAAAATTTTGAAACAGAAGAATAAAAAATAGAAGGGAGGACATGTTAGCATTTAAGACTAACATACTAGAAGATGAACGATTTTATCGCATTTGCACAAAATAAATATATCTATGTACCATTCTTTTTATGGTTTGGGATACAATTATTTAAGCTGATTTATGATTTAGTTACCACGAAAAAATTTAATTTTAAGAGAATCATAGGAGCTGGACGGAATGCCAAGTTCTCATTCAGCAGTAGTAGCAGGTTTAGCAACCTTGATTGGAAAATATGAAGGAGTAGATACATCAATATTTGCTTTGGCATTTATTATGGCACTTATAGTTATGTATGACGCTTGTGGCGTAAGAAGGGCCGCAGGGAAGCAAGCAGCTCTTTTGAATAAATTAATTGAAACACCTGGATTGACAGGAATGCAGGTATCTGAAAGATTGGTAGAGGTATTAGGACATACGCCAGTTCAAGTATTTGTAGGAGCTTTAATAGGGGTTGTTGTAGGATTAATTGTTTGATTTATAATATTGAAATAGACCAATAATTGAAGATGCAGCAGTTGGCAAGAAAATAATTTTTAATGTAAGGCTTCACTCTATTTAAGCAATATCCAGTTATGGTTTGCAGGAGGTGAAAAAGTTTGCCTTATATACTATCCAAAGAAATTATACTAAAAAATAGTCCAATTAGAAAGGTTATTTGAAATATAAAAGAAAGAATATGTTTATAAAATTCATTTTAAATAAACCTTATAAACATATTATACGAGGAGTGTGAATAATGAAAGAAGTAATGAGAAAAATAGAGGAACTATACGAAGAGAATAAAAAAATAGATGAAATAGCAGAGCTTTTAGTTATTCCTAGAAAAACAGTAGTAAAATGTATAGTATTCATACAAACACAAGAGACGATACAGGAGGTAAAGAGATTATACAAAAGTGGTAAAACTATAAAGGAGATAGCAGAACAATTAGAAATTAGTTTGCCAACAGTAAAAGCCCATATAAAACGTCCAGAGAACAAGCGGAACGATAGAAGAGATAGATAGAAAATTATGCTTAGAAATAGAAGAAAGAAGAAAAAAAGTAAAAGAATTATGGGATGAAGGAAAAATAATGCAAATAGAAAAAGACGAAATACCAATGATAAAAGATGTTGTAGATTTAACGGACAAGTATGAAGATACAGCTTTGTACTTAAAAGTATGCATAAGATTTGGACAAGTTGAAGAGGCAATGCAATTTGTTAATAGTCAAATACATAATGAGAATTTTACAAGAGAACAACAGGACAAATTGAGAGAAATAAAGAAAGAAATTCAAGAGAATAAGAGAAAATGTATAGCAATGGAAATATTAAAAAGTCAACAAGGAGTAAAAGAAGCAGTAAAGAGGTCAGGTTTACCAAAAACAACAGTAATACAATTAAATTGTCATTTAGTATTACAAAAAGCACAAGAAAATAGAAAAAAAGAAGAAAACGATGAGGGAGAAGAACAAGATATATAATACAAGGAGGGATTAAAATGACAGATATAGAAATCGCAAGAAGCACAAAATTAGAAAAAATAGTAGACATAGCAAAAAAAATAGAAATGGATGAGGAGGACATCGAACAATACGGAAAATACAAAGCTAAAATATCTGAGAAAGTTTATGAAAGCAGAAAAGAACAAAAAAATGGAAAGCTAATCTTGGTAACAGCTGTTAATCCAACCCCATTAGGAGAAGGAAAAACAACCATATCCATAGCAATAGCAGATGGGCTAAGAACCATAGGAAAAAATTCTATTATAGCTTTAAGAGAACCATCTTTAGGACCAGTCTTTGGAATTAAAGGAGGAGCAACAGGAGGAGGAAAAGTTCAAATTGCACCAATGGAAGACATCAACCTACATTTTACAGGAGATATTCATGCCATAACAGCTGCTAACAATTTATTAGCTAGTTTAATTGATAACCACATTTACTATGGAAATCAATTAGGTTTTGAAAGAATTGTATGGAAAAGATGTGTGGATTTGAATGATAGACAACTAAGACAAGTAGAGACGGGTTTATCAGGAGAAAAGAAGATTGTGCCAAGAAACGATAAATTTGACATTACCGTTGCTTCTGAAATTATGGCAATTGTATGTTTATCCACAGATTTAAAAGATTTAAAAGAAAAATTAGGAAATATCTTAATTGGCTATGACAAGCAAGGAGAACCAATTTATGCGAAACAGCTAAAAGCAGAAGGCGCTATGGCGGTTTTATTAAAAGATGCTTTAAAGCCAAATTTAGTACAAACCTTAGAACATACACCAGCCATTATTCATGGAGGACCGTTTGCTAATATCGCACATGGATGCAATAGCATTATGGCTACCAAATTAGCTTTAAAATTAGGAGATTATGTCATAACAGAAGCTGGATTTGGAGCAGATTTAGGAGCTGAAAAATTCATTGACATCAAATGTAGAAAAGCAGATATTAAGCCAGATGCTGTGGTATTGGTTGCAACCATAAAAGCGATTAAATATCATGGTGGTGTAGAAAAAGATAAAATACAAGAAGAAAACATAGAAGGAATTGAAAGAGGAATTGACAACTTATATCGTCATATTGATAACTTGAAAAATAAATTTGGATTAAATGTCATTGTAGCTTTAAACCGATATGTACAAGATACGGAAAAAGAAATTGAATTCTTAAAAGGAAAGTTATCAGAAAAAGGGGTTGAATTAAGCCTAGTAGAAGGATGGGCAAAAGGTGGCGAAGGAGCAAGAGATATTGCTGAAAAATTAGTTAAATTAACGGAGCAAGAAGAACCTAATTTTACCTATATGTATGAACTAGAAGACTCCATCCAAACTAAAATCGAAAAAATTGCTACTAAAATCTATGGAGCAAAAGGAGTTGATTTTTCAGAATCAGCTTTAACAGAAATCAAAAAAATAGAAGAACTAGGATATGGAAATTTCCCAGTATGTATTGCAAAAACACAATATTCTTTCTCAGATGATGCCAAGAACTTAGAGTGTAAAGGGGATTACAATATTACCATTCGTGATATTCAATTAAAAACAGGAGCAGGTTTTGTGGTTGCTCTAGCGGGAAAAATTATGACGATGCCAGGTCTTCCTAAAGTACCATCAGCAGAAAGTATAGATATTGATGAAAATGGAGAAATTGTAGGAATATTCTAATAACGTCCCCACTGGTTCCGGGAGTAAATGGGGACATATAAATTGTGGAGTTAATCTATTTGGCCTGTATGAAGATGTCCCCATTTACTCCCGGAACCAGTGGGGAAATTGGCAAAAAAATGGAGGGTAAAGAATGAAAGACAAGTATAACATAACATTAGAACAAAATATATTTGTAGCGAAAAGAAATATTGTGGATTATATTTGGAAAAGTGCTCATTTGGAGGGAATCGATGTAACATTTCCAGAAACACAGAAAATCTATGATGGCGGAAATGTTGGACGTTTAAGAGTAGACGAAATCGTAACCATTAATAACTTAAAACATGCTTGGCAATTTATTTTGTCCACCATTGAACAAGAAATAGATTTTAGATATTTATGTAGTATTCATGCACTTGTTGGAAGCAATATAGTGGAAAGTGCTGGAAATTTAAGAACTGGAAATGTTAAGATAGGAGGAACACAATGGAAACCATCCTTACCAGATAAAGAAAATTTTCAGAATGCTTTGGATAACATGAAACAGATAGAAAATCCAACAGAAAGAGCCATAGAAATTATGGCATATACGATGAAATCACAATTATTTTGGGATGGCAACAAAAGAAGTGCAATGTTATTGGCTAATCATGAAATGATAAAAAATGGAGTTGGAGTTATAACCATTCCAATTGATAAAAAAGAAAAGTTCGGAGAAGAACTGATAAAATATTATGAAACAGATGGTATCAAAGATTTAAAACAATTTATTTATGATGATTGTATTGATGGAATAAAATTTTAAAAATAATTTTTACATACAAAAAAGAAATTAAAAAAACAAAAGTTATTTTTATATACAAAAATAACTTGACAAAAATAAAATCTATACTTATAATAGTAATAGGTGATAAAAATGTTAAAAAGAGAAACGTATTTAGAAAAAATTAGAGATTTTTATGATAGTGATTTAATAAAAATTTTAGTAGGAATACGTAGATGTGGAAAATCTGTAATATTAGAGCAAATAATGGAAGAACTAAAGGACAGAGGAATAGACAAAAGTCATATTATATATATTAATTTTGAATTTATAGAATTTGAAGATTTAACAGATTATAAATTACTAAATAAATATATTGTAGAAAAAATAAAAGATGATAAACTTTATTATTTATTTTTTGATGAAATACAAAATGTAGAGAATTTTGAAAAAGTTATCAATTCTTTAAGAGCATCGAAAAAAGTAAGTATCTTTATAACAGGTTCAAATAGTCGATTATTATCAGAGGAATTATCAACTGTGCTTTCTGGTAGATATGTAAATTTTAGAATCAATCCGTTATCCTACAAAGAAGTATTGGAATTACTAGGAAAAGAAGAATCTACTGATAAAATATTTGAAGATTATATAAAATGGGGAAGTCTTCCGAATCGATTTGAATTTAAAAGAGAAGATTCGACAAAAAATTATCTATATGGAGTTTTTGATTCTATTATATTAAGAGATGTTGTAGAAAGATTAAAAATTAGAGATATAGCTTTATTTAATTTGATTTTACAATATATTATAGATACAATAGGAAGAGAGTTTTCTGCTGAAAATATTATTAATTTTTTGAAAAATGAAGGAAGAGAAGTTTCAACACTAACTATATATTCTTACTTAGATGCTCTATGTAAAGCATTACTCATTCGAAAAGTTTATCGATATGATATACATGGTAGAGCAGTTTTAAAAACTTTGAATAAATATTATGTAACAGATTTGGGCATTGCTCAAATAAAAAATAATAAAACAGAAATGGATAAATCATATGCAATAGAAAACATTGTTTACAATGAGTTAATCATAAAAGGTTATGATGTGTATACTGGAAAAACCAAAAAAGGTGAAATAGATTTTGTTGCGACAAAGCCAGATAAAAAGATTTATATACAAGTTGCTTTTAGTATATCGAATGAAGATACCAAAAATAGAGAATTTGGAGCATATAAGACGATTCATGATAATTATCCCAAATATGTAATTACATTGGATAGAATGACGTATGAATATAATGGAATCAAGCATATAAATTTAATTGATTTTCTTTTAGATGAGAATTTTTAAAAAAAGAAGGAACTACCAATGAAAGCAAATCACAGGAATCATAAAATATTCATAGATGAGTTAAAAAGAACCTTTCCTATTTATATAGTAGGAATGGTTTTTCATGCTTTTTGCGTATGGATTTTATTCAAAATACCAACCATCATAGGAGAAATATTAGATTTGCTATTACAAGGAAATATAGAAACAGAAATTATCATGCAACAAGTTTATTGACTTATTTTCTATTCCGTTTTCATGATAATTCCAAGAATTATTTATAGAAATTTATTATTCAGAAGGGCTAGAATATCAGATACGTATTTAAGAAAAAAGGTAGTAGAACACCTACAATATGTAAAACCAGAATATTATGACAAAGAAGAAAAAGGAGCTTATTTAGCTTACTTATCCATTGAAATACTAAGAATTGATAGATTTCTAGGAAATGCGTTTTTTAATATCTCAAGATTAGTGCTTGCACCTATCACTGGAATTGTAATGATTGGGAAAAATGTCAATTTACTATTAGCAGCAAGTGTTATACCAATTATTCTGATAGCTGCTATTTGGTTATTTAAGTTATATAAAAAATTAGACGAGACCATAGAAGAAGCCAGAAAGGTTGAGATAACCTATTCGAATAAAATCGAGCAAAACACCTCTGGTTTTTCCTTAATTAAATTATATAATCAACAAGAGCAACAAAAGGAAAAAATGAAAAAGATAAATCAAGAAATGTATTTAGCAGATTATCAAATTGGAGTTGTAAAAAACAAGATTGACAATGTCATTAACATTGTGTATGGAACTTGCTATTCAATTGGATTTGCACTTGGCGTATTTTTAATCCAGAAAAATATCATAACAGTTGGAGAATTAACCGTTTACATTGCTTGTATTACTAGAGCTTTGGGAGAAATGAATAGTGCGATTAAACCATTATTAGATGGCATTGCTTATTTCAAACAAGCCAAAAGAAGATATAACTATTTTTATCATTTAGAGACTTATAACCAAAAAGGAAAAGAACTAGAAGAAATTGAGGAAATAGAAATCAATCATTTAACCTATCGCTATGCAGAAAATACGAAACCAGCTCTTGAAGATATTTGTATGAAAATTCATAAAGGCGAGAAAATAGGAATTGTAGGACAAGTCGGAAGTGGTAAAACCACATTAATGAATATTTTAGCTGGATTTTATGAAATACCAGATAACACGGTAAAAATCAATGGAATGAATAGTAACGAATATAAAAGAGAAAGTATTTTTAGCAAAATTGGCTATGCCACGCAAAAAAGCATTATTTTAGATGAAAGCATTAGAAATAATATTGACATGAAACAAGAAAGAAAACAAGAAGAAATTACAAGCATAGCTAGTAAATCTGAATTATTAGAAGATGTCCAAAAAATGGAAGAAAAGTTTGATACTAAAATTGGAGAGAATGGAGCTAAAGTTTCTGGCGGGCAAAAACAAAGAATTCAAATTGCAAGAACGCTGTTGGAAACAAGAGAGGTCAATATTTTTGATGATAGCTTATCTGCCTTAGATAGCGAAACAGAAAAAAAGGTATTACAAACAATTGAAAAAGAAATAGGAAAGAATACCCTAATTGTTGTTTCCAATAAAATAAGTATGATGGAAAACATGGATAAAGTCTATTTATTAATCGATGGCAAAATTCAGAGTTGTGGCACCCATCAAGAATTACTAGAAAACAATCAATTATATCAAGAGTTGAGTCAATATGAGAAAGAGGGTGAGTTGGTATAAAAAGTATTAAAAAAAAACATAGAAAATCGTATATTTTAATTAGTATTTTATTGATTTTGTGTAATACCTTAAGCACCATTCATCCTTTTATTATGAAACAAATTGTAGATGTTGATTTTCAAGCCAACGATGTGCAAACCATTTTAGTAAAATTAGTTTTTGCTTATATCTTGGTTCATATTGCTTGTGCTATTTCGAAGAATGTAAGAAACATAAAAGTGAATCAATTAATGGCAAAAATGCTAAGAGATATTAGGGAGAAATTATTTGACAAAGTACTAAAATTTCAAATGAAAACCTTTGAAAAATATAATTCAGCACAACTTTATACAAGACTTACCACTGATGTGGAACAATTATTTACGTTATTTTTTGGTGTTTTAAATGTAATCGTTAATGATGTAGTCTATTTATTATTTATGGTAGGCATGATGTTTTTGGCTGATATTTCTTTAGCTTGGATAGGCTTTGCCACCATTTGTGCGATTGCTTTGTCAACCATGAAATTTACGAATGTATTAGGAAGGTTAAATCGAGAAATATTAAAAAGAAGAGATAGAGAAACGAGAGAATTTTCTGAATTTTATAATAAAAATAAATTGACCTATTTATATCAATTGCAAGAAAAAAATAAGGAAAAATCGGATTCTCTATTCGAGGATGAACTTAAAGTAAGAAAGAAATACATATTTATTCATAGTTTCACTTACTGGGCATTAACCGTATTAGAAGCCATAGGGATTTATTGTGTTCTATATTATGCACTAAACATTAATTTATCCATATCCATTGGTAGCCTGTATTTAATTTTATTTTATATCAAAGAATGCAGAAGCCCTTTAAGTGAGATATGTGACCAATTAGAAGAAATTCAAACTTGTTTGGTATCGTATCAAAGAGTGAAAGAAATTTTACAAGAAACAGATTTAGAAGATTTGACAGTTGGCGAAGAAATGGATATCGTTAAAGGAGATATTGAATTTCAAAATGTATGTATGAATTATGACAAAGAAATGGTTTTAAAAGATGTATCATTTATCATAAAAGAAGGGACAAAAGTAACCATTGCAGGAAGAACAGGAGCAGGAAAGTCTACTTTAGTCAATGTATTGATGAAATTATATGACATTAAAAGTGGAAAAATATTGATTGGAAACAAAGATATTCATAAAATATCCACCAAAAGCCTAAGAAATCATATTTCCTATATTTCACAAACCCCTTATATTTTTGCTGATACTGTAAGGAATAATATCCGATTTGGTAATTCAGAAGTAACGGATGAAGAAATTACGGCATTGGCAAGCCAAATTGGCGCAGATAGTTTGTTTCAGAAATTGCCAGAAGGATTAGACACTAAAATAAAGGCAAACCAGATGTCTTATGGCGAATTGCAAATGATTGCTTTTCTTCGTGCGATTCTACATCATGCTAATATTTATATTTTTGATGAACCTACGTCTAATATTGATTTAAAGACAGAAAATATGATTCAAAGGGTGATAAATCATATTTCGAAAATGAGTACGGTGATTATTATTGCTCATAGAAAGTCTACCATTGCTAATTCGGATAAAGTGATTTATTTGAAAGATGGGCAAGTAGATATGATTGTGAATAAATAGTCCCCACTGGTTCCGGGAGTAAATGGGGACATGAGAATTTAGTATTATTAATAGTATTATATATAAAAATTTCGTTCCTTACTGGTCGAACGAATCATATGAAACAATTTTTTAATCATTCATAAGTTGTGGAGTTAATTTGGTTGTTCTGTATGAATTACAGTCCTCCCAAACTGCGCGTCACAATATTTTTATATATAATACTATTAAAAATAAAAGTTAAGATGTCCCCCAAAAAAACCCGGAACCAATGGGGAGATTAAGAAGGAGGAAGAATTAAATGTTAGCGAACAAGTTAAATTATGGAGATACGATAGGGGTTGTTGGAGTATCGAGTAGTTTACAACGCAATGTCAATAGAGAGGATTTGTTTTACAAAGGAGAGAAATTCTTACAAAGTAAAGGCTTTAAAATAAAAAGAGGGAAATATGTGTTAGAAAATCATTATGGTTCAGCTGGGACGAGAGAGCAAAAAGCAGAAGATTTTATGAACATGTTTCAAGATGATGAGGTAAAGGCAATTATTTGTTTACTAGGAGGCCAAACTTGTAATACTTTTATTGATTTGTTAGATTATGAAATTATAAAACAGCATCCTAAAATATTGGTAGGATACAGTGATATTACGGTATTGCTACAAGTTTTACAGCAGAAAACAGAGCTTGTTACTTTTCACGGACCAGATTTTATTAATTATGGAGAAGAGACAGCAGAAGAGAGATGGATGGAGTTTGAAAATGTGTTTATTCATAAAAACATACAAAAGTTTTATCAAGGTGAGAAAAAAATTATAAAAGAGGGAAAGAATAAACAGATTATTGGCAAATCCATAGGAACGAATTTAGGAAGTATGATGTATCTAGTAGGAACTCAATATTTTCCTGATGTAACAGATAAAATTTTATTCATCGAAAGTCTCCATACTTCTCCAGATGAATGTGAAAGAAGATTTGAGCATTTAAGGTTAGCAGGTGTGTTTGATAAAGTGAAAGCCGTTGTGATTGGCTATAATTATGATTTACAGAAAAATGGAGATACTTACCCACAAATGGAAGATGTATTGTTAGCCTATACGAAACAATATGATTTCCCAATTATAAAATGTAATGATTTTGGACACAGAATAGCAAATTGTGTTATTCCAGTTGGAGTAGATACCAAGATAGATATAGAAAATAAAAAGATAGAATTTGTAGGAGAGTTTTTAAAGTGAACAATTATGACAGCTTAAATGAATTAATTGATACCATAGAAAAAAATCTAGAAAATGAAATAGACTATCAAGAATTAGCAAAAGTAATTGGAACATCTTCCTATGCCATGCAAAGAATTTTTACTTTTCTAACACGGCATAACAGTAACAGAATACATCAGAAGGAGAAGATTGAGCAAAGCAGCAGAAGAACTAAGAAAAACAAACCATAAAATTATTGACATAGCGATTAAATATCATTATGATTCTCCTATATCTTTTTCCAATACGTTCAAAAAAATATATGGACAATCTCCAGCTAATTTTAGAAAAAGTAATGCGGAAATCATGTTTTTTCCTAAAATAGAATTTAATCCGAACATTGGAGGGAAAAAAGAACTAAAATACCGAATGGTAGAAAGAAAGGAACAAACCTTTTATGGCAAAGCAACAGGAATAATAGAGGAATATGATGCTAAGGCAATACAAAATTTGTACCAAGAAATACGCAGAGATGGAACAATGGATTTTATCATAAATCACAGCAAGGGGGAGGAATTGTATTATGGGATTTTTGAGCCAATTTTTGAAAAGAATGGGTATACGAAAAAAGGAAGGTATTATATAGTAGGCACAACACCAAGAGAGGATTTTGTGGAGATAAAACTACCGAAATGTCAATGGGCTTGTTTTCGTTTACCAAATAAAAAGCAAAGTGACATTTTAAAATTGGGTCATAGTATTTATGATAAATGGTTGCCAAATTCAGAGTATTACTTGGTTTCCAAATACTCAGAATTAGAGATTTATTATGAATATGAGTGCGAAATCTGTTTACCAGTTCAGTAAACTTAATAAAATTGATACCAAAAAAATTAAGTAAAGTACTTTTATTAGAGATATAGTCTAATAAAGGTACTTTTTTGATGTCCTCACTGCTTCTAGGTTTGATAGGGGAAGATTGCCAGAGGGATGGACCTTTTTGGCAATACATATAATTATCTATCAATTTTTAATGATACAAAATAAATTACATTCCTTACTGGTCGGAATAATCATATAAAGATACTTTGTAACAATTCATAAGTTGTGGAGTTAATCTATTTGGTCTGTATGAATTAGAACCCTCCCAAACTGCGCGTCATGTAAATTATTTTGTATGATTAAAAATTCAATTAAAAGTCAGAGAAATTGCCCAAAAGGTCTATCCCTCTTGGCAATCTTCCCCTATCAAACCTAGAACCAGTGGAGACGAAAGGATATGATATGAAAAAGAAGAAATATATTTTGTTATTAATTTTATTGAGTGGCATGATATCTTATTTAAGCTTGAAGATACCAGTGTATGTCAGTTATGCTATTGATGGCGTACTATTTCATCATACAGAAAAAATACCAAACTATCTTAGCCAAATGCTAGAGCTAGATAAGATAAAAGGTTTAATTCTAGTAAGTGGCATGATTATAGTTCTTAATTTGATTGTTATAGTAGTAAAGTACATAAGAGAAAGAATTACGACACAATTTACTTTAAAAATAAGTTCAGACCTAAAGAAAAAGTTATATGCTCATATTTTAAAATTAGAATATCAAAATTATCAAGCTTACAGTAAAGTAGAAATGTTACAAAGAGTCAATGAGGATGCACAAGAATATGCTAATTTTTATAAAGTGCAATTCAACTTAATATTAGATATTATATCTTTAAGTTTCTTTATTGTAACACAAAGCATTTTTTTAAGTGTTTCTATTACTGTATATTTAATAGTAACCATTATTCTTATGTTAGTATTTGCTGTGTGGTATTATCAAAAAATGAATCAAATATTAGAAAAAGTTATCACAAAAAAGAAAAAAATGTTAGGACAAACAGTAACCAATATCAATTATTTTAAATTTGTTAGAATTTTTAATCGTCAAAAAGAAGAGATTCAGAAATACAAAAGGCTGAATAAGGATTATATAAAAGAAGATACCAAGTTTATTAATTTAATTTTATTCTATGAAATTATAAGTGAACATATGACCTATTTAAGTGACCCTATTATTTGTTTGTTAGGGGGACTTTCCATCATTCGTGGGGATATGACATTAGGTGGATTAACAGCTTTATTGTTATTTGCTAAAAAAATATTAGGCAGTATGTATTCCTTTGGAGAGAATCTAGAAGTAATAGATAACTTTTGGGTACTAAGAAAAAGAATCAAAAAATTAATGAAATTAGAAGAAGAAAAAGCGGAAGGCAATTCTTACAATTTAGATGGAGACATTGTATTTCATAATGTTTCTATTAATGTGCTAGGAAAAAGTATTTTAAAAGATTTAAACTTTTCCATCAAAAAGAGCGAAAAAATAGCCATCATAGGAGAGAACGGAAGCGGAAAAAGTGTCTTAGCAAAAGCAATATTAGGTTTTTATCCAATAGAAGGGAATATCTATTTTAATTGTCACAATAGCCAACAGTTAGATAAAACTAATATACGAGAATATATAGATTTTGTTTCAGGTGATGCGGATTTATTTACAGGGACCATCTTAGACAATATACGATTAGATAAAAAAGTAACAGAGGAGCAATTGATAAAAGTAGTTAAAGAAGCGGAAATGGAACAAGATATTAAGAAATGGGAGGAGAGCTATCAAACCATAATTGGAGAAAAAGGGGTGAAACTTTCTGGGGGACAAAAACAAAGAATTTTGCTTGCAAGAGCTTTGCTGAATCATAAACCAATCATGATATTCGATAATAGTTTTAGTAAGCTAGACAATAAAACGACTCATAAAATTTTACAAAATCTAATGAAAAACTATCCGCAAACTACCATGATTTTTATTACTCATAAGCCAGAGATAGAGAATTATAGCGAGAGAATCATAAAACTGGAAGCGGGAACATCGTGGCACACACATGAGTCTAAAAAATAATAAAGGAATGAGAGTATGAAATCAAAAATCAAATTAAAACAATTGCAAAAAATGTATCAAAATATCGGTTATCATAAAAAATTTGTAGGATTATTTCTGCTTATTATCATAACTGCAGTTATAGAAATTATAACAGTTCCCTATATTGTAAAGCAAATATTAGATGTTGAAATACCAGAGCAAAATGTAAAAGGTTTAATGGTTTTTGTTGGGCTTCAAATTGTTATGATTTTGACACAATGTTATATGGTATTAGAGCATTGTAAAATGAGATGTAATTTATCACGATGGATAAGAGGTGATTTGCGAAATCGAATTTTTGAAAAATTACAAAAAGTAAAAGCTAAATTTTTTGACGAAAACGAATCTGGCATGATTTTGCAATTTTTACAAGATGATACAGAAAAGGCGGGACAGTTATTTCCTATTATTATAACAGAAATGTTTGTAATGGGATTAGCAAGATTTTCCATTCTTATTATCTTTTTTATGTTTATTCATTTAAAAATCGCACTCATTATATTGGCACTTTATTTGCTAGGGCTTTTTGTTACTATCGTATGGAATCGAAAAACAATCGCAAAAATAGATGAAATCAGAAAAATCAACATGGACGTTTATACAAGTATTAATGAAGGAATTCAGAGTTTTTTAACCATAAAAACATTAGGAATTATCAATTATAAAATAAGAGATTTAGAGGCGAAACTAGAAAAGTATAATTTTGAAAGTTCAAAATTAGAGAAAATTGTGAGTACTTATCATGGCATATTTTCTTTTATTACATCTTTTTCTATGATTGCTATTATTTATTTTGGTGGAATGGATGTATTACAAGCTATTATGACCTATGCAGAAATTATGCTTATGATAGATTATGCAAGCTATATTGAGTTTGAATTTAATTGGTTTACCAAGCATTTAACTGATTTTAATCAAGCCTTTTATGCTCATTCTAAAATTTTGGAATTACTGGAACAAACAGAAGAGGAGGATTTAAAAAAGGGAGAGAAACTGACTGAAAAAATTACGAGTATTACATTTGATAAGGTGTCTTTTTCTTATAATCATACGCAAAAAAATATTAAGGACTTTTCTTTGTCAGTAGCAGAAAATGAAAAAATAGCATTAATTGGTAAAACAGGGGCAGGAAAAACGACGGTTACCAATTTATTGGAAAGATTATACGAGCCACAACAGGGAGAAATTCGAATCAATCAAACGGATTATCGAAATTATAGCATTTCTTCTATTCGAGATAAAATTGGATATATTATGCAAGAGGTGCAAATCGTTCCTAATACAATTATAGATAATATTAAATATGTAAATAAAAAAATAACAAAAGAAGAGATAATAGAAATATTTAAGGAATTAAAGTTACATGAAAAGATTATGTCTTTACCGAAACAATATCATACCAATATTTATGAAAATCCTGATGTTCTTTCTACAGGAGAAAGGCAAATGATTAATTTTGCTAGGATTATGGCTATGGCACCAGATGTGATTATTCTGGATGAGGTGACATCTAGTTTGAGTTGGGAGAAGGAAGAATTGATTAAAAATGCAATGGATAAAATTTTACAACGGTAGAATTGCTTTTATTATTGCTCATAGATTGTCAACCATTGAGAATTGTGATAAGGTTGTGGAGATGAAGGATGGGAAGATAGTTCAATAAAAATGTAAGAAAATAGTACCAAACTCTTGTTTTTAAAAAACAAATATAGTATAATAGGAATTGGGACATGGGGACGTAGATAATGTCCCTAAATACTTAAAACTGCTAACTTAATGTATTATCTATTATTTTTGCAACACCGCGTAAGCGACCAAACGAGCCTTTGGCGAGTGCGATTGGAGCAACCCACCATATTTAAAATCTGAAGGTTGCGACACACAAGGTGTAAAAAATAATAGATAATACATTAAGTTAATGGCATTATTTATGATAGGGACATTATCTACGTCCCCATGTCCCAAGAGAAAAACAGGGGGAAGGTTTTTATGAATGACAAAATCACCATAAAAGGAGCAAAAGAGCACAACTTAAAAAATATAAACTTGGAAATACCAAGAGACAAATTAGTAGTTATTACAGGACTTTCTGGGTCAGGAAAATCAAGCCTAGCATTTGATACTTTATATGCAGAGGGGCAAAGGCGATATGTAGAAAGTTTGTCTTCGTATGCAAGGCAATTCTTAGGATTGATGGAAAAGCCAGAGGTAGAAAGGATTGATGGTTTATCACCAGCGATTTCGATTGACCAAAAAACGACATCTAGAAATCCACGTTCAACGGTTGGAACGGTAACGGAAATCTATGACTACATTCGTTTGTTATATGCCAGAATTGGAGTTCCTTATTGTCCGAATTGTCACAAAAAGATAGAAAAGCAAAGCATTGACCAAATTATTGATAATATTATGAGTTTACCAGAGGGCACAAAAATTCAGGTATTGGCACCAGTGGTAAGAGGAAGAAAAGGGGAGTTTACCAAACAATTAGAAGGCTACCAAAAAGATGGATTTGTAAGAGTCAGGATTGATGGAGAAGTGTATGAATTAGGTATAGATGAGATTCAGTTAGACCGAAAGAAAAAGCATGAGGTAGAATTGATTGTGGATAGGCTAGTCATCAAACCAGATGTGGTAAGCCGATTAACCGAATCGGTAGAAACTGCTTTAAAGCATGCAGATAAATTAGTATTAATTGATGTAATAGGGCAAAAACCAGTTTTGTATAGTTGCAATTATGCTTGCCCAGACTGTGGATTTAGTTTTCCAGAATTAACACCAAGAATGTTTTCTTTTAACAATCCGTTTGGAGCTTGTCCAACTTGTACAGGAATTGGTTATTTAATGAAAATGGACGAAGATTTAATCATTCCAGACAAAAATAAAACCTTATACGATGGAGTAAAAGCCTTTGGGGCAAGTACCATGAAAAAAGGCGATACGATGGCAAAGATGTATTTTGAAAGCATTGCCAACTATTATGATGTGCCAATTAAAAACAAAAAAATAAAAGATTTACCAAGATGGTTTTTAGAGAAAATTTTATATGGAACAGGAGAAGAAGAAATTGATTTTGAATATTCTTCTTATGCCGGCGTTCGCAAATTTAAAGCACCCTTTGAAGGAGTTATTCCAACTTTAGACAGACGTCATAGTGAAACCAAGTCACAAGGCATGAGAGATTTTTATGAAATGTATATGAGTAATGCACCATGCTACTCTTGTCATGGAGCCAGACTAAAACCAGAAATTTTAGCCATTAAAGTAGGAGACAAAAACATTAACGAATTAACTGATATGCCAATCAATCAAATTAAGAGCTATCTAAATGGTCTTACCTTAACCAAAACAGAGGTCATGATATCAGAGTTAATTTTAAAAGAGATTGACCAAAGACTACAATTCTTGATGGATGTAGGTTTGGAATACTTAACACTATCTAGAAATGCGGGAAGCTTGTCAGGAGGAGAGGCACAAAGAATTCGTTTAGCGACCCAAATTGGTTCTGGATTGACAGGGGTATTGTATATTTTAGATGAGCCAAGTATTGGGCTCCATCAAAGAGACAATGACAAATTATTAGCCACTCTTAAAAAGTTAAGAGATTTAGGAAATACCCTTTTAGTGGTAGAGCATGATGAAGATACCATGTATGCGGCAGACCAAATTATTGATATTGGACCAGGTGCGGGAACACATGGTGGACAAGTGATGGCACAGGGAACAGCAGAGGAAATAAAACAAGTAGAAGCCTCTATTACGGGGCAATACTTAAGTGGAAAAAAACAAATAGTTGTACCAAAAACGAGAAGAAAACACACCAAAACCAAAGTAATTGAAATACAAGAGGCAAGTGAAAACAACTTGAAAAATATCAGTGTAAAATTCCCATTAGGCGTATTTAACTGTGTGACAGGTGTTTCTGGCTCTCGGGAAATCAACTTTAGTGAATGAGGTATTATACAAAACGGTTGCCAAAGAATTAAATGGTTCCAATGAAAAACCGGGGAAATGTAAAGGAGTCAAAGGCTTACAACATATTGATAAAATCATCAATATTGACCAATCACCAATTGGAAGAACACCACGTTCTAATCCAGCAACCTATACAGGAGTATTTGATTTAATCCGTGATATTTTTGCAGAAACAGAAGAAGCTAAAATGAGAGGTTATCAAAAAGGTAGATTTAGCTTTAATGTGGCAGGTGGAAGATGTGAGAGTTGTAATGGCGATGGCGTTCACAAAATTGAGATGCATTTCTTACCAGATATTTATGTACCATGTGAAGTGTGTAAAGGAAAACGCTATAACCGTGAAACGCTTGAAGTAAAATATAAAGGAAAAACCATTGCTGATGTTCTAGATATGACCGTAGAAGAAGCTTTAACATTTTTTGATAAAATTCCCAAAATTAAGCAAAAAATGCAAACTTTATATGATGTAGGTCTTAGCTATATCAAGCTAGGACAACCATCCACTACGTTATCAGGAGGAGAGGCACAAAGGGTGAAACTAGCCACAGAATTGTCAAAAAGAGCAACTGGAAAAACCTTGTATATTTTAGATGAACCAACAACAGGTCTTCATATTGCAGATGTTCATAAGCTAGTTGATATTTTACAGAGATTAGTGGATACAGGAAATACTATTATCGTGATTGAACATAATTTAGATTTAATCAAAACTTGTGACCATATCATTGATTTGGGTCCAGAGGGTGGCGATAATGGAGGAGAAGTGGTGGCTGTTGGGACACCAGAACAAATCTGTACCAACGAACGAAGCCATACGGGTAAGTTTTTGAAGAAATATTTGTCATGATTTTAGAGGAGAATTGTTTTAATATTGAGGTATTAGCAATTCTTCCTTTATTTTTATAAAAAATATGATAAAAATCTCGTGAATCGTCAATACTAACTCTAAGTATTTGATTTAGAGGAGGAAAACCATGTTTAATTTTAGAACAGACTTAGCATCAGAAAGAAGAGAAATCTATCAAAAAGCCAATCGATTAGAAGAAATTGATGGAATCGAGGCAAATCAAGAGGAAATCGATGAAAACATAAAAGTAGAGAGAGTAAAAATAACCAATGAAAACGGAGAAAAGGCAATTGGAAAGCCAGTAGGAAATTATATCACCATTGACATTAAAAAATTAAAAATTGCACAAGAGGAGGAAATACAAAAAGCAGCTGAAACCTTAACCAAAGAATTAAAACAAGTCATTGGAAATCATGTAGACAGTCAAGGAGAAATTTTAGTAGTAGGACTTGGCAATATTTACGTGACACCAGATGCGTTAGGTCCCAAGGTAATTAACGAAATAGAGGTTACCAGACATATTATTAACTATTTACCACAATATGTAGAAGAAGGAACCAGAATGGTAAGTGCTATATCGCCAGGAGTTTTGGGAACAACAGGAATTGAGACAGTTGAGATATTAAAAGGAATTGTAGATAATATTCATCCTAAATTAGTGGTTGTAATTGATGCCTTAGCTTCTCGTAGTATTGAAAGAATTAGTAGTACGGTTCAATTATCAGATACAGGGATTGTTCCAGGTGCAGGAGTAGGGAATACAAGAAGCGAGATTAGTCAAAATACGTTAGGGGTTCCAGTGGTAGCAATTGGTATTCCAACTGTGGTAGAGACAGCTGTTTTGGTAAATGATTGCTTGGATTTATTCATCGAGAAATTACAAAAGGAAGCAAAATCGAATGATTATTTGAATCAATTAAAGGAGGAGGATAATTATGAGGAAATAAAGGAAGCTTTAGTTCCCAATGATTATAATTTAATTGTGACACCAAAGGAAATTGATGATTTGATTGAAAATATGAAGGAAATTGTAGCAAGTGGTATTAATGGGGCCATGTAAACTTGAGAAAACTGTTCAAAAGCATAAAAATACTTTATAGGTTTGGGTTTGCTCTTTCCAGAGAAAGCTCATGGTATAGACATAAAAGCAGATTTTCTTCAGAATCTTGACATCGATAAGATTCTGTGATATAATCTTATCGATGTAAAGATTGGAGGGGAATTATATGAAAGAAAAATCATATCATCATGGTGATTTACGACGTACTTTAATTGAAACAGGAATAGAGTTCATTAAACAGGAGGAGGAAGAAGCATTATCTTTACGCAAAATAGCTAAAATGTGTGGTGTCAGCAATGCGGCACCTTATGCTCATTTTAAGAACAAAGATGAATTTATAGTTGCAATGCAGCGATATGTTATGGATTTATTTGCTATTGCATTAGAAAAAACAACTATAGAATATAAAGATAGTCCGTCTTTATTTCCTATGCTTGGAAAAACATATGTGATGTTCTTTTATCAAAATCCATTCTACTATGATTTTTTATTTTCACGCAAAAACATTAGCATAAAATTATCTCTTGGAAATGTTGATACGGAGGAAAATATACCGTTAGCTATTTTGCAAAAAACGGCTACATCGGTTTTTCATAGAGAAAAAATTCCAGAAAAAGTGATTCAGGATAAGATTATTGCTATGTGGGCTTTGGTACATGGGTTAGCTGCTATTGTTACAATGCCCAATATTGAATATGATGATAATTGGGAAACAAGGATAGAAGGAATCATTAAGTCCATTACTATACCTTATCAAACGAAGGAGGCAAAAGAATGAATATTTTAATACACGATTTAAGCAATGAGCGATTTCAATCAATATTTCCCAAAACAAATAATGATGTCCATGTTATTTCCGATACTGGGGTGATACAACATTGTATCGGTTGTTTTGGCTGTTGGATAAAAACTCCTGGTAAATGTGTAATGAAAGATGGATATGACAACATGGGAGAATTACTCGGGGAAAGCGAAAGAGTAACCATTATAAGCCAATGTTTCTATGGCTGTTACAGTCCGTTTGTGAAAAATGTTTTAGACCGAAGTATTCCTTGTCTACTTCCATTCTTCAGAATAAGAAACAACGAGACTCATCATAAAAGACGCTATCAAAACAATATGCAACTTACAGTCCATTTTTATGGTGAAAATATTACTGTAGAAGAAAGAGAAACAGCTAAGAAACTAGTAAAGGCAAATTGTGCTAATTTTTATGTGAAGAATTATGAAATTTCATTTTCAAATTCATTAGAAGAATTATGTGAGGAGGTAACTGTCATATGAAAATTTGTATTATAAACGGAAGCCCAAAAGTAAGTAAAAGTACATCTGAATTGCTTATTGAATATTTAATGCCGTTTATCAAGGGAAACGAAATAGTTACATACAATGCGTGTAAAACGGATTTTTTCAAAACGCAGTTTTCACAGATACAAAGTAGCGAGGTAATTGTATTTGTATTTCCTTTGTATATTGACAGTATCAATTCACGCTTGCTACGTTTTATCATTGAACTTGAAAAAAGGGGATTTGAAAATAAGAATATTAACGTATATTGCATTATTAACAATGGACTTTATGAGGGCTGGCAAAATCATGTGGCTTCTGATATTATGAAGAATTGGTGTAAATCTACTGGTCTAACCTATGGCCAAACACTTGGTGTGGGAGCAGGAGAAATGCTTCCGTTTCTTAAAGATGTACCTTTAGGTTATGGTCCTAACAAGGATATTGGCATTGCGCTTCAAGAATTGAGTCGCAATATATTATCTCTAAATCAAGGGGAAGATTTATTTATTTCACCAAATTGTCCGAGGTGTTTTTGGAAAATAGCCTCTTCTTTTTACTTTTGGTATCCTCGTGCAAAAAAGAATGGATTAAAAAGAAAAAGATTAAAAGATAAAGTAAGATTAAGAGAAGGGAAATAGAATGAATAAAGTCCTTGACACATACTATACACAGTAAGGAAAACAACTCGACAGAAACAGAGAAAGCCGAGTCACAAAAAGCAAGGGGGGCAAGGCAAAGAAAAAAAGGGCGGTTTAGAGCTTTAACTCCCAACTGCTGACAAACTGTAACAAAGTAACAGTTTATAACTTTGTTGGTTCTCCCGATTTGTCACTTTATAAAAAATATAATAAATTTTTTTAGTAGCAAAGATAAAATAAAAAATGTTAAAAAGTGTTGCAAATTGTATTTTGTTAGGATATAATCAGACTATAAAAAGAAATATGAGGAGGATTATTATGGAAGAAAAACAAAATGCAAAGGCAACAGAAAAGGTTGAAAAGAAAGTAGCAGATAAAAAACCGACAACAAAACAAGGGGCACCGAAAAAAGATACCAACAAGAAATTTGAAAAAATAAAGGGAGAAATCAAAAAGATAGATAATAGAATTATCATAGGTGTGGCAGTGGCAGTAGTCGTTCTAATTGCTATTTTGGCATGTGTGTTTCTAATGTCAGATTCACCAAAGAAGACAGTAGAAAGCATGTTAAGTGATTTGAAATCAGGAAAAATAATGTTTTCTGATTTGTCAGAAGAGGAAGATTTTAAGGAAGAAGCTCAGAAATTATTTTTTAATAAATTACAATGGAAAATTATTAATGTAAAGGAAGAAGGAAATACAGCAAATGTTGAAATAGAAATTACCAACAAAGATTTTAAAACTATCATGAGTAATTGTATGCAAAAAATGTTTAAGTTAGCAATTACTGGTCAAAATATAGGAGAGCAAGAGGCAACAAATTACTTAGTTGAAGAATTAAAAAATGATGAAATACAGACAGTAACTTCTAATCAATTTATTAAAGTAGAGAAAAAAGACGGAAAATGGGAAATAGTTAAAGATGAAGAATTATTAAATATTCTATTACCAGGATTTAATGAAGCAATTAGTGCGATTAAGTAAATAAAAAATTCCACATTTCAGAATTAAGAATGTTCTGAATGTGGAATTTTTCTATTTAAACTTTTATGGGAGACTTTGTATAAATTACAAATATTGCAATCTTTGCATAAACTGACTTTATTTTCAAACACTAATTGTAAGGTATTAATAAATTCATTGTTATCCTCATCTACTAAATGAATGTAAATTTTTCTAGGGAGTAGAGTAAGTAGTGAATTTAAGATATAATCATTGGATGAGAAACTAATATCACTTAAATATTTTGCTTTAAAAATATCATCGGTAACTACAATTAAATTCTTGTTTTCATCTAGTAAGATAGATTCTGAAGAAGAAAAAATGATATGCACCATCTCACAGCCACAAGTTTGAGAGTTGATATATAATTTAAGCAAGGAAATGAATTCAAGATATTCTTTTTCAATGACAAAACTGTTTACAGCTTCATTTACAATGTTATCTAAAAAAGATAAGTAGTCTTTTAATCTAAAATTGATAAATCCATTTAATACGATTGATTTATGTGTAGATAAAAATTGGTAAAAAATATCATATAAAATTTTAAATTTTTTATCAAAAAGATGGGTAAAATCATCTGTCATAATATCAAAACAAATTGCTAAGATGTTATCTCTTTCGGAACTATCAAAGTAAAAATAATTTTGCATCATTAGTCTTTTTAATAGAGTTTCTTCTAGTTCATCTATCACAAGAAAACACAAAATAGAGGATATTTTAGATAAAAAAAGATTTTCGTCCTTACCAGAATAATGAATAATAATGTTTTTGTAAAGTTTAAATTCGTTTTCTGAAAAGTAAATGTTTTTTAAGTCTGTATTTTGTAATTCGTTTAGCAGATAATTTAGTAAATCAGAATTATTTGTTTTAATACATAGCGATTTCATTCCAATTCCCCTTTCCAATAAAACTAGTATCTACTAAATTTTAAAAACTTATACATTATACTATGCGGATTGGAAAATTTGGTGCAATTGGGAGGTTTCCTTTTGCACATTTCTTATAGAAACTCAAATTTTTTCTATATTTTTATTTCTTACAAATTTGCCTTTTTTATGTAAATGTGATAAAATAAAAAGCAAGAAACTGCTAAGTGCAGTAGAGTACATTGAAAATTAACTCTAATGTTGTTAAAAATTCAAACATCAAGAAAGGAGAGAAAACAATGAAAACAGATTTTTTAACGAAAGTAACTGATGTTTTTGTAATCTTGGGTGAATTCTTTATTGAAATTCATAAGATGGGGATTGACACGATAATGGAAGGTAAGAATCAGATTTCTTATGATTTGGTAGGAAGCATCATAGATATGGTATCAGGAGTGATACTAATAGTATTACTTTTGGTAATAGACTTATCTATTATCTATGGAATTTGGTCATTATTTTGTCGGATATCAATATGGATTCGAACAGGAGAAATAAAAAGATACCCAGTTACTGGAAAAGTTACAGACAAAGAATACGAAGAAGATACAGGTTATGTGTATAATACTATTCTCAACTGTATGATGCTAAGTTATTCTTCAGAAGAGTACAATATATCTGTAGAATATAGAGAAATAGAAGAAATTTTTGATGATGAAGATTTGTTTAATCAATATGAAGAAGGAGACTCGATTTCCCTAATCTTGGTTCAGAGATTAAACAAAAAAGGTGAAATAATTGAAGAAACATTAGAGTTACCAGAATAATTAAAGACCCAATTATTGCTATTTGCAGTAATTGGGTTTTTCTGGTTAATGAGCTAAAATAATTTTGATATGTTTTTAAGTAATCAAGAGTTGTAAATTATCTATATACTTGATAATCAATATCTGGAAAAACACAATCTTTTTTGGCAATATCTTTCAAAAACTCCTCATCAATATTATCTTCTTTCAATTGTTCATACAATTTGGTAAATCTACCAATATGGTCTTTAATTCTTTTTTTAGCATAATCTACCATCGTTCCATTGGTTATAATAAATAGCCAATCACTGCTTTGTGCCAAAAGCAATTCTCTAGCACATTGATTTAATGCTTTTTTCTTTAGACCTTTTGCATTAGGAAAAAGAGAAGCTAACTCACACATGCGGTCACCTGCTACATGAAGATGTCTATGAACGTAGTCATTGGTCGGATTTAGCCATACCTCACTATAACCGATTAGCGCCCCAACTAGAACGACAAGGGGAAGAGACCTGTATATTGGGATATTTATCAATGTATTCAGATGGCGTAGTTAATTCAAAATTACAATCATCGTAGTAAATTTTTTTAAATAAGATATACAACCAATAAGGACCTTCATACCACCAATGACCATAAAGTTCAGCATCATAAGGGCAAAGGATAATAGGAGGCGTTTCCATACATTGTGAAAGATGATTAATCTGTGAAGTTCGACTATCTAGGAAATGACCAGCTTGTTTTTCCGCAGAATCCATAGCCCATTGTGGATTGTAATAATCTTTAAAATCACTATCACCAGTAATTCTGTAATACTTAATTCCAGTATGTACCCTGACACCATTGTGGGCAATATAAGGCTTAATATAGTCATAATCTGCTTCATAACCAATATCACGGTAAAATTCTCGATAATTATAATCTCCTGGATAACCATTAATAGAACTCCAAACTTGCCTAGAAGATTCCATGTCACGTCCAAAAGCCACAACGCCTTCTGGTGAAACAATAGGAGCAAATGTACCATAAATAGGGGTAGGGTTAGCATATAAGATACCATGAGATTCGGTAATGATATATTCAATGCCAAATTCTTTTAAATATTTGTCTGCTTCTGGAACATAACCACATTCAGGAAGCCAAATACCACGAGGTTTTCTTCCAAAATATCTCTCATAGGTTTGTACACCAACAGCAATTTGAGCTTTAACTGTTTTCTCATTCACATATAAAATAGGAAAATAACCATGGGTAGCACCACAGGTAATAATTTCTAATACACCAATGTCTTGAAAATGCTTGAAAGCTTCAATTAAATTACAATGGTATACCTCTTTAAATAGATGAAAATCATTCGAATAACGCTCGAAATAATAATGAGAAAGCTGATTTAATCTTTCATCGTGAGCGGTTCTTTTTATTTCTTTTTTTGATAATTCAATTAATTGTTTTAAATATTTGATATATTTTCTTTGTAATAATTTATTATCTAACATAGAAAGTAGAGGAGGGGTCATTGACATCGTAATTCTAAAATTGACGCCTTCCTCTACTAATTTTTGAAAATTCGTTAATAATGGTAGATACGTTTCTGAAATGGCTTCATATAGCCAAGATTCCTCTAAGTAATCATCACTTTCTGGATGATGGATAAAGGGAAGATGGGCGTGAAGAACAAAACTTACATATCCTTTTTTTTCTTGCATTTTCATAATTCTCCTTTGTTTAAAAGAGACAGAATTTGTGACAAGAGGGGCGCCCCTTTTTGTCACAAAAAACAATAAAAAGAGCATGTTAAATCATATCATTTTTTGTGACAAAAAGGGGCGCCCCTCTTGTCACAAATTCTGTCTTTTAGTTTTATTTTAATTTTGACGAAGGATTTCCAGAAGAAGGATTATTGATTATTTCTTCTAGGTCTTCATTCGGATAGATTTCTCGATAAAAATCATAAATATCATATATTTTTCCCATATTTCGAATCAATGAAATAGAGGATAGAGTTTTTCCAGTAAGATGTTGTGTTTTTACATTTTTAAAATAAACCATTTTTTGATGGTTATCTAATAAAATTCTGTCATTGGGTGATTCAATTTCATTAGAGGTCGTAATATAAATGTAATCTGTATCTAATTTTTCTGTTTTGACAATAGGGCGTCGTCCTAGTTCAATTCGATAATCACATTTACTATCTGCAACATGTAGATACCAACTATTGGCAAAATCATTAATTTCTATTTCGAAATGATAACCTAAAGTATCATTGTGGACGATAAGGATTGGCTTGGTTGTTTCAAAAAAGTCATCTCCATATTGCTTTTTGAAATTTTTTCTGTCTGCATCCGAAATGTCCCAATAAATAAATAGGTTGGTTGGGGTTTGTGCTAAAACTTTTACAACGGTTTGATTGTAACGATAGGGTAAATCATAATATTCAACAATATCTATTTTTTTCTTAGGAGAGGAGTTTTTCTTAGTAGTAGGTTTTTTGGTAGTTGCCGTCTTATTTTTTGCAGATGCTTTTTTGGCTGTTGTAGATGATTTCTTTTTAGCGGTTGAAGCCGCATTTGTGGTACTTTTTTTGGTGGTAGCAGATGCTTTTTTGGTATCCGTTGTTTTCTTGGTAATAGTAGTTGTTGATTTTTTTGTGGTGGTGTTTTTTGAGATAGCTGGTTTTCTTTTAGTGCTGGTTTTTTTTGTTACTTTTTCTATTTTGTTTTCTAATTCTTTTGGTTCTTTTGTTTTTCTTGGCATGATAATCCTCCTATGTAATCTCATACTTTCTTTTCCTATCTTATACTAAAAATAAAACAAATTCAAGTGAATTTGATAAAGTTTTTGGATATAAAATAAAAAATCATACGAAACTGTTGTAAAATTTTTAATTATTGATATAATAATAAAAATAGAAGCACATTTAAGGAGGATTTAAAATGTTAAAAAAAGTAGGAATATTAGCTAATGGAGGAGATGTATCAGGATTCAATGCCGTGATTAGAGCGATTGTAAAAACAGCTGAAAATCATGGAGTTGAATGTTATGGAATCATAGATGGATACAATGGATTATTAAAGAAAGATTTTGAACTATTATCGACAGCAGTAGACGGAGAAGCCATAGGAATTTTACCAAAAGGTGGTTCTATTATTGGTTCTTCTACCAATGCCAACTTATTTAATTATAAAATAGTAAAGGAAGATGGTAGTGTCGAATACAAAGACATGTCTGATAAAGCCATAGAAAATATTAAGGAATTTGGTTTTGATTGTATTTTCACACTTGGTGGAGATGGCACGCAAAAATCAGCGAGAGATTTTTCTACCAAAGGAATTAATGTGATTGGTGTACCAAAAACGATTGATAATGATGTAGCTTGTACAGAAATTACATTTGGTTATAATACAGCTGTATCAGTAGCTATGGAAGCTTTAGATAGATTACACACAACAGGTGCGACACATCATAGAATTATGGTCTTAGAAGTGATGGGAAGATATGCTGGCTGGATTGCTTTAGAATCAGCCATAGCAGGAGGTGCTGATGTAGCTTTAATACCAGAGATTCCCTATGATATTAATCGAGTAGCTGAAAAAATCAATAATCGAAGAAAAAGAGGAAAAAACTTTAGTGTTGTAGTAGTAGCAGAGGGAGCAAAGCCAAAAGGTGGAGACATCACCATTATGGGTACAAGAGATAATGGAGCTGGTGTAGACAATACAAAGCTAGGAGGAATTGGACAAGTTCTTGCGAAACAACTACAAGAAATTACTGGTTTGGAAGCTAGAAATACAACATTAGGATATATGCAAAGAGGAGGAACGCCAACTGCATTTGACAGAGTGCTTTCTACCAAATATGGAGTAAAAGCAATGCAACTTGCTTTGGAAGGAAAATTTGGAACATTAGCGATTATGAAAAATGGAAAATTAGATTCTGTATCTTTAGAAGAAGTAGTAGGAAAGAATACGAAGGTAGGAGCTGTATCTGGAAATACAGAGGAGAGTAATTTGAGAAAAGTAACCATGGAGGATGACTTAATAAAAACAGCAAGAGATGTGGGAATTAATTTAGGAGATTAAACGTAAATAATATATTTCAATATAAAAGGAATGGGAGAAGGAAAAAAATGAAAGAGAAATATAATCCAAAAGATTTTGAAGACACCTTATACAAACATTGGGAGGAGGAAGGCTATTTCAAGCCAAGCATGGACAAAAACAAAGAAAGTTATTGCATCATGATGCCACCGCCAAATGTAACAGGAAAATTACACATGGGGCATGCCTTAGACGACACCTTACAAGATATTTTAATTCGTTTTAAGAGAATGCAGGGATATAACACGTTGTGGTTACCAGGTTCAGACCATGCTTCTATTTCAACAGAAATGAAAGTCGTACAAAAATTAAAAGAAGAAGGAAAAACCAAACAGGATTTAGGCAGAGAAAAATTCATTGAAGAAGCTTGGGAATGGACACATCTTTATGGGGGAACGATTCAAGAACAACAAAGAAAACTAGGATGTTCTTGTGACTGGGAAAGAAGAAGATTTACGTTAGATGAAGGTCTATCAAATGCGGTTTTAGAACAGTTTGTAAATTTATATAACAAAGGTCTTATTTATAAAGGGAAAAGAATGGTCAATTGGTGTACCAATTGTAACACCTCTATTTCAGATGCGGAAGTAGAATACAAAGAAGAAAATTCACATCTATGGCATATTCGTTATCCAGTAAAAGGAGAAGATAACGATATTATTGTTGCGACAACAAGACCAGAAACTATGTTAGGGGATACTGCGGTGGCAGTTCATCCAGAAGATGAAAGATACAAAGACCTAGTAGGCAAGACTTGTATTTTACCAATTATGGATAAAGAAATTCCTATTATAGCTGATTCTTTTGTCGAAAAAGAATTTGGAACAGGAGCTGTTAAAATCACACCTGCTCATGATATGAATGACTATCAAGCTGGATTAAAGCATGATTTGGAAATCATAGAAGTATTTGATGAAAATTTCAAAATGGGAAATTTAGTACCAGAATACGAAGGAATGGATTTACTAGAGGCGAGACAAAAAATAGTAGGGAAACTAAAAGAAATAGGAGCTTTGGTGAAAGAAGAAGAATACACTCATAATGTTGGCAAATGTGAAAGATGTAAAACTACCATTGAACCTAAAATTTCAGAGCAATGGTTTGTCAAAATGAAAGAATTAGCAGAGCCAGCACTGGAAGCAGTTAGAAACGATGACATAAAATTTGTTCCCAAAAGATATGAAAAAACATATTTTAACTGGATGGAAAATATCCAAGATTGGTGTATTTCAAGGCAATTATGGTGGGGACATCCAATACCAGCTTATTATTGTCAAGACTGTGGGTATATTCATGTTGCTAAAACCAAACCAGAAGTCTGTAAAAAATGTGGTTGCCATGTATTAGAGCAAGACCCAGATACACTAGATACTTGGTTTAGTTCTGCTTTGTGGCCTTTTTCAACACTTGGATGGCCAAACCAAGAAGCAGAAGACTTAAAGACGTTTTATCCAACCAATGTTTTGGTAACTGGCTATGATATTATATTTTTCTGGGTGGCAAGAATGGTATTTTCAGGACTAGAAGTGATGAAGCAAAAGCCATTTAGTGATGTGTTAATTCATGGAATTGTACGTGATAGTCAAGGAAGAAAAATGTCAAAAACCTTAGGAAATGGTGTTGACCCAATTGAAGTAATTGAACAATATGGAGCAGACGCTTTGCGTTTTTCTGTCTTATCTGGTACTACCATGGGAAATGATATTCGCTATATGCCAGAAAAATTAGACCAAGCTTCTAATTTTGCCAATAAAATTTGGAATGCTGCTAAATTTGTTATCAGCAATATCCCAGATGAGGAAAAAGTAAAAGCTTTTTGTGAAAAAGTGTATAACAAACAAACACATCAATACAATCCAGAACTATTAACTTTGGAAGATAAATGGATTTTAAATAAGTTGAATAAATTAGTAGCAGAAGTAACGAGAAATATAGAAAATTATGATTTGGGGATTGCCTTAGATAAAATCTATGGTTTTATTTGGAATGAATTTTGCGACTGGTATATTGAAATGGTAAAAACTAGAATTTATAGTGAAGACGAAGCAACCAAAATTGCCGTTAGTGATATATTAAATCATGTATTAAGAACGGCTATGAAATTATTACATCCTTTTATGCCATTTGTTACTTCCGAAATTTATGCTAATCTAGTGCAATATAGTAACCAAGAATTAATGGTTTCGCATTGGCCAGAAATAAAAGAAGAGTTTGCCTTCGAAAAAGAAGAACAAATCATGGAAAAAATCAAAGAAATCATTGTGGAAATTCGTAATGTAAGAGCCAATAAAAAGATTCATCCATCGAAAAAAGCAGATTTGATTTTTGTGACCAATCAATATGAAGATGAAATAAAAGGAGCAAAAGAGTTTCTATTAAAGTTGGGCTTTGGGAAAAGTATAATTGTACAAAAGGATAAATCGGGAATCTCGAAAGATGCGATTCAAATTATAACAGATGGGATAGAATTATATATGCCACTAGAGGGACTGATTGATAGAGAGGAAGAAAAAAAGAGACAAGCAGAAGAAAGGACAAGGTTAGAGCAAGAAATAGCTAGATGTGAAAAGATGCTTTCTAATCCAGGTTTTATCAATAAAGCACCACAAACTAAAATTGAGGAGGAAAGGAATAAACTGGAAACCTATAAAGCGATGTTAAATAAGATTGGAAATTAGAAAAATAAATTCGTGGAGATAACTTGGATAAAAGGTTATCTCTTTTATTACATGGAAATGACAAGTTATTTACAATTTGATAACAAATATTGATTTTCACAAATGATATATTATAATAAAAGTAAATAAGTATATGGTAGGAGGAATGAAATGGGAAAAAAGAGAGGTCCAGTAATTTTAAATGGTAGACTTATTGATCTAGAAAAAGTAACAATTGAAGAATTAGAGAAAATAGAAAAAGAACTGAAAAATAAAGAAAGGTATTTAAAAGAAAGGATTAATGACTTATTGACAAAAGATGGATAATAGTGAGGAGAAAATGTAAAATGGAAGAAAAAATAAAGAAAGAAGAAGAGACAGAAGAGTTAGAAAAGACAAATGAGACCCCAAAAGCGAACAAAAAGAAACAAGCAAGAGAACTGGTATCACTGATGAAAGAAATAAACACAGAATTTAATAAAAATGGTTTTTCAATGAGCGATATTACAGAGGAGAAAATTGATGATAATAAGTGTAATGAACTAGGATTTACAAAAATAGAATCATTTGAACAATTTGGACAAATAGCACAAACAGAAGAAGGTAATAAAGCAAAGCAAACAGAAGAAGGTAATAAAGCAGAGCAAACAGAAGAAAGTAATAGAAAAGTAACATCACTGATGCAGGAAGCAGATGAAATAGCTAAAGAACTAGGTATTACGATGAATTTTATATTTGAGAAAAAAGGAGAACATTTAATTGATGAAGAAATGAAAAGAATGTCAGGCAATGTTCAACAACAAGCAAAAAGTTTGGGACAAAAAATGGAAAAAGTAAAAGAGTTAGAAGACAGCAGTTTACAACAATATAAAGATTGCTTGACAAAAAAAGAAAAACAATATGAAATGCTACATAAAGCGGCTTTGCAGCAGAGAATCATAAATCAAAGACAAGCACAGAAAGCTATGTTCAGAGAATATAAGTGGAGGCAAATTAGGAAAAATATAAAAGAAAGTCCCCAATGTGCAGAACAGACAGAGAAAGAAGTAGAACTTAAAGAAGAAATAAAAAAAGCACTTGATAAAGGTAACGCAGATACTGCTGTAGAAAAAAATGAAGAATTAAAACAGTTAGAAAGAAAAAATCCATTGAGACTATGTGATGAAGAGATTAAAAGAACGCAGGAACAAAGAATTCATATACATGAATTAATAAATGAATGTGATCAAAAGGTAGAAAATACAAAAATAGAAAGAGAAAGTAGCATACAACAGGCAATAAAAGATAACGATAATCTATTAGTGACTGTAAAAAAACAAGGCCTTTTTAAGAGAATATTTGGAGCAATTAAGAATAAAATAAGTGGTGCCAAAATGTTTAGAGATAATGTTATTGGAAAACTGGCTGAAAAGATAGAAATTATAAGACAAGATGAAATTCCCCAACTAGAAAGAGATACATCAAATAATATTATTTATATGAACCAATATATGGAAAAGAGAAGACAACAAATATTAGGTGAAAACGCAGAAACGAAAGAACAATTATTGCAAATAGTAGAAAGCAACTTAGCAGTACAACAAGAAGTAGAGATACAATCATCAAGGAAAACAGAAGATATTCTTGAAGTAGGATAATATGTTAAAAACACTTTAGAAATAAAAACTAAAGTGTTTTTTTGTCGAAAGTTTCTAACAAAACGACAAAACTTCTTAACTTTCACTCTTGGAAAAAAATGGAAAATGCATTATAATACAAAAAGAAAAACAAAAGAGGAGTAATTTAAAAAGCATATTATAGGAAAATGAAAGATTTCTTATCCTAGTACAAGCTTTTTAAATTGAAATCATCCTTAGGAAGGAGAACAAATGGATTCAAAATTTTATGAAGAGGACAAGCTGTTGATTTTTAAAATTACAGATGAAATTGACGATTGTAGTGTACAAAGGATAAGGAGGAAAGCGGATTATGAAATGGAAAGATATATGCCTAAAAAAGTTGTATTTGATTTTAGTTGTGTTACTTTCATGGACAGTGCAGGAATAGGAATGATAATCGGAAGATACAAATTTGCCAACATGATAGGAGCTAGACTAGAAGTCAGTAACTTAACACAAAGTGTAAAAAAGATATTTGAAATGAGTGGTATTTTAAAACTAATTCCAGTCACACAAGATTTACAAGTATCTTAAAGCATGAGACAGTTTAGAGTTGTCCCAAAAAACACCCAAAAAAGGAAGGATAAAAAAGATGAATGATGTTTTTGAAAATGAAATGAAATTAGAGTTTATTAGTAAGTCTAGCAATGAAGCATTTGCTAGATTAACAGTTGCAGCATTTGCTGCACAATTAGACCCTACGATTGAGGAGTTAGCTGATATTAAAACAGCAGTTTCAGAGGCTGTAACAAATGCTATTATTCATGGTTATGAGAATAAACAAGGAATTGTGAAAATAGTGGGGCATTTAAAAGAAAATGAAATCATACTTGAAATTTCAGATATGGGAAAGGGAATTGAAAATATTGATATAGCCAAAGAACCTTTATATACTACCAAACCAAATCTAGAAAGGTCTGGTATGGGCTTTACAATTATGGAAAGCTTCATGGATATGATGGAGATAGAGTCTATCGTTGGATTAGGAACAAAAATAACGTTGCGTAAAAAAATAAAGCCAAAGGTAGAAGAGGAAAATGAAGATTTTCAGATGATAATAACCAATGATTAAAGAAATAGAGGGGTTTAATAATGTACGAAAATGATAAAGAAACGATAAAAAAAGCCCAAACACGGTGATAAATTAGAGTTAGAAAATTTAATCAAACAAAATAATGGTTTAA
The DNA here is from genome assembly GCA_948470605.1 of uncultured Clostridium sp. GTDB lineage: Bacteria > Bacillota > Clostridia > TANB77 > CAG-508 > CAG-269. The sequence continues at coordinate 41,743 of CAOKPI010000007.1, forward strand.
TATGGAGTATTGTAAAGAGATTTAGTGGAAGAGGATATGAATTAGAAGACTTATACCAAATTGGCTGTGTGGGTTTTATTAAATCAATTCAACGATTTGATGTGAATTTTGATGTAAAATTGTCAACGTATGCGGTACCGTATATGATTGGAGAAATAAAAAGACATATCAGAGACGATGGACCTGTTAAAGTTAGTAGGAGTATCAAAGAATTAAGTATCAAAATTAAAGAATTACAAAAAGAATATTTTTATAAAAAAGGGGAAGAAATAAGCATAAATCAAATAGCAAAAGAATTGAAAATAGCAAAAGAAGATGTTGTGTTAGCAATGGAATCTACAAATACCATAGAATCCATTGAAAATAGCACATATACCAATCAAAAAGATGGAAATAGCATTAGTTTATTGGAGACATTATCCAATCATCAAGATGAAGAAGAACTGATAACAAATAAATTAGTTGTAAAGCAATTAATTGAAAATTTAGAAGAACGAGATAGAGAAATTATTTTATTAAGATTTTATAAAGAAAAAACACAAGCACAAGTAGCAAAAATTTTAGGAATTACACAAGTACAAGTTTCAAGAATTGAACGTAAAATTTTAGGAAATATGAGAAATAAATTAATATGGGACACGGGGACGTAGATAATGTCCCATGTTCTAATCCGAAAGGAGAAAATGATTATGAAGAAATTTTTGTTATATTTTTTTGCTTTTGTTTTTATTTGTTTTCTAATGCCAGCATTGTTAACCAAGCAGGACAAGCCAGTTAATTCAGAAAAAATAGAGGAAAATGGAAGCAATTCTAATACAGAAAATGAAATAAAAGAAACAAGAGAAGATGGAGAATATCAGTATAAAAATTATGGAAAGATTAAGTTGCTTCATAAGAAAACGGGAGAAATAGAAGAGGTTGATTTAGACCAATATCTTTGTCATGTAGTGTCAGCAGAAATGCCAGCTGACTATGAAATAGAAGCTTTAAAGGCACAAGCTGTCGTTGCTAGAACTTATACGATTTATAAAGTAAAAAATAAGAAACATGAGAATGCAGATATTTGTGATGATTCTACTTGTTGTCAAGCATGGATTTCGAAAGAGGATAGACAGGCTAGATGGGAAGAGAATAAAAGAGAGAGTAATTGGAACAAAATAGAACAATGTGTAAAAGAAACAAAAGGAAAAATCATTACTTATCAGAATGAACCAATCAATGCTTTTTTTCATGCCAACAGTGGGGGGACAACAGAACTTCCTGTTAATGTTTGGGGAGGAAATGCTTTTCCCTATTTACAAGTGATACAAACAGCAGGGGAAGAAGGGTATCGACAGTATGCTTCAGAGGTGGCGTTTTCAAAAGAGGAATTGATAGAAAAGTTAAAAACAAAATATGAAGATATTCAAATTAATTTTGAAAACAAGGAAGATATTAAAATATTAGAATATACAGATAGTAACCGAGTCAAAACAATTAAGTTTGGGAATCATGAAATTTCAGGGGTAGAAACGCGAACCCTATTGGGGTTAAAATCAGCGAATTTTGAAATAACACAAGAAGGAGACAAAATAAAATTCAAGGTAAAAGGATATGGACATGGTGTTGGCATGAGCCAAACTGGTAGCAATACAATGGCAAAAGAAGGAAGGAATTATGAAGAAATTATTCATCATTTTTATACGGATGTGGAAATCAAAGAAATAAATTCCTTATAAATGTATATTCTTCTAAAAATAGGAAATACTTGTATTAATAAACTATTTAAGGAGGATTATATGAGAAGAGAGAATAGAAGAAAAAATGTGACAAGTAAAACATCATCAACAGATAGTATCATTTTATATGCGGGAATTGGCGTTGCCATTTTAGCCGTGATTGTATTTGCCTTATTTATGTATAGCAAAAATTTAAGTGATGATGTGAAAGATAGCACAATGAGTTTAGAAAAGATGGCAAATATAGCCAATAATACGCAAAACACAGAAAGTGCTAGTACAGAAATAGGAAAATCCGTAGAAGAGGCAACCAATGAATTAAATACCATAAATACGAATAATGCTACCAATTCTACTAATAGCAAAAAACAAAATAATACCACAAATACAGCCAATGCCACAAAGTCAAATCGTACAGCAAATCAGACGAAAAGTAATACTACCAATTCAGCAAAAACGGACAATACAGCTAGTGTAACAACAAATGCTAAGCAAGTAGAAACGAAAAAAGAATGGAATTTTGAAAAGCCAGTAGAGGGCGAAATTGTAAGAGAATATGCACAAGATAATTTAGTTTATTCCGAAACATTAAAAGAATGGACAACCCATACAGGAATTGACTTGAAGGCAGATAAAACAACTGTAGTCAAAGCTGCTGAAACAGGAACAATAAAAGCTATTAAAAATGACCCAAGATATGGATTAACCATTGTAATTGAACATGATAATAGTTTCCAAACCGTATATTCTAATCTATTGACATCAGAATTTGTAGTAGAAGGCGAAAAGGTAGAAAAAGGACAATCCATTGGAACTGTTGGAAATACAGCTGTATTTGAAATTGCGGATGAACCACATCTTCATTTTGAAATTATAAAAGATTCTTTGCCAATAGATCCCAGCAGTTATATAAAATAGGATTCTATTTTAGGGAGATATGGAGACATATCTTCTTTTTTGTAAAAAAAGAAAAAAATTTGTAAAAAGTATTGCAAAATATAAAAACTTATAGTATAGTGAAAAAGTAAATTAGAACAAAAGTAAAAAGGAGGATTTGTATGAAACAAACAAAAGGGTTAAAGGGAACAACAATATCTAAGAAAGGTAGAGCAGAATCAGGTATAACATTAATTGCACTTGTTATCACAATTATTTTATTAATGATTTTAGCAGGAGTAAGTATTGCTACATTAAGTGGTGAAAATGGAATATTAGGAAGAGCAGCTGATGCGAAAATTAGAACACAACAAGAAGCAGATATGGAACAAATTAAATTAGCATATAGTGCAGCTATTATAGATAATTATAACAGCAATACAACTTATTCTTCTAAAGAAGGTGTTACAGCAGCTCAATTACAAAAACAATTACCTAATGGAGCAACAGCACAGGAAGATACAACAGATGCTAAAATAATTACAGTAACTTTTACTTATAGTGATAACAGCACTAGTAAATATCAATTAAATGGAACAACAGGAGATGTTACAGTTGTTGTTGAAGAAGATAATACAACAAACACAATTTCTTAAGAAAAAAAGGAAATTAAAAGAGTCATTATATAAATTATGGAAAATGTCAAATATATGTTTGACATTTTTTTGTTTGTATGATATGATGAGAAAAATAAGGGAATGGAGTGATTGGAATGCCAAGAAAAAAACCAGAATTAAATAAAAGAGAAAAAGCAATATTAAAATTCATCGAAAAACAAATCATGACACAAGGATATCCACCATCTGTAAGAGAAATTGGAAAAGCAGTGGGATTAAGTTCAACAGCAACCGTTCATGGATACTTAGCTAAATTAGACGAAAAGGGATATATCAAAAAACAAGATAAAAAAGGAAGAACCTTACGATTATTAAAAGGTGGTTCAGGAGAACCAAAGAAAACTTCCAGCAAAGATTTCTATACGCAAAAAGAATTAGTAGAAGTTCCCATTGTAGGAAGAATTACAGCAGGAGAGCCAATTTTAGCAGTAGAAAATGTAACCGATACTTTCCCAATCCCAGTTGACTTTGTAGGAAACTCTGAAAGCTTTATGCTTACTGTTAGAGGAGAAAGTATGATAGAAGCCGGAATTTTAGATGGAGATTACATATTAGTAAAAAAACAAAATACAGCCAATAATGGAGAAATCGTAGTAGCTTTAATCGGAGAGGAAGCGACCGTAAAAACCTTTTATAAAGAAAAAGACCATATTAGATTACAACCAGAAAATTCTACCATGGATCCAATTATAGTACCAAACTGTGAAATACTAGGAAAAGTTGGTGGCGTATTTAGAAAAATGTAAATATCACATTTGCAGTTCACACAAAATTCACAAGTAGAACATTGACTAACAACACTGTGTCACTTATAATGATACAGTGTTATTCTTTTGTGACAAGAGGGGCGCCCCTTTGGGACATTATCTACGTCCCCATGTCCCAAAAGCAACATGAAAGGAGAAACGATGTTAAAAGTATTAAGAAATTTAAAAAAATCATTTTGGTCAGTGGTAGTAATTGTTGTCTTGCTATGTATACAAGCGACGACAGATTTAGCACTACCAGATTATACATCTAAAATAGTCAACATCGGAATTCAAGCAGGAGGAATTGAAACAGCGGTACCAGACATAATTTTTAAAGAAGACATGGACAATCTTCTTATATTTGCTGAAAAAAATGACGAAATATTAGAACATTATACATTAGTTGGTAACAATCCAGATAAGCAACAAGAAAAGATAATAGCCCAATATTTAGGAAAAGAAAAACACATACAACCAGATGAAGTATATGTTTTAAAAGAGATGTCAAAAGAGGAAAAAGAGGGAATATCAAAGCAAATGGCAAGTCTCCTAATGGAAATGACAACTCTTACAAACGAAGAAACAGCAAATCAAATCAAAGAACAGATAGTAATGAATATGCCGAATGTATCAGAGGAACAAAAACAAGCTATCCAATCCCAAAACGTAATGGAATTCATTAAAAACATGACAGAAGAACAGAGAAATGAGCTTTTAAAAGAATTTACTAGCAAGATGGATGAGATGCCAGATTCTATCAAAGAACAAGCTGCTATTAGTTGTGTCAAAGAAATTTATAAAAAGTTAGGCGTAGATACCGATAAACTTCAAAATAATTATATCTTAATGGCAGGACTTCAAATGCTAGGAATAGCAGCTATTACAATGGTATCAGCAGTATCTATTATGCTATTATCCTCTAGAGTAGCAGCTAAACTAGGAAGGACATTAAGAGAGAAAGTCTTTCAAAAGGTAATTCATTTTTCCAATAAAGAATTATCCGAATTTTCAACAGCTTCTCTAATTACTCGTAGTACTAATGATATTCAACAAATCCAACAATTGATTACCATGTTATTCCGAGTGGTTGTATATGCACCAATTATTGGTATAGGAGGCTTTGTTAAGGTATTAACCAATAGTGATAGTCAAATGGCCTGGATTATAGGGGTCGCTATTTTAGCCATTCTATTTATCGTGGGAACACTATTTATCATGGTTATGCCAAAATTCAAAAAATTACAAGAATTAATTGACCGATTAAATCAAGTAGCAAGAGAAATTTTAACAGGGCTGCCAGTCATCAGGGCTTTTCATAAAGAGAAAAAAGAGGAAGCAAGATTCGATACTGCCAATGCCAATTTAATGAAAACCAATATTTTTGTCAGTCGAGCAATGTCAATGATGATGCCACTTTTAATGTTTGTGATGAATTCTATTATGATTTTAATTGTATGGGTAGGAGGTCATAATGTCGACCAAGGAATGATGCAGGTGGGAGACATGATGGCATTTATCCAATATACGATGCAAATTGTCATGGCATTTTTAATGATTTCTATGATTTCTATTATGCTACCAAGAGCTTCTGTATCAGCTAGACGTATCCAAGAAATCATAGAAACCGAACCAAGTATTCAAGACCAAGCCAATCGAAAAAGTTTTGATAAAAATAAAGAAGGATGGGTTGAATTTAAAAATGTATCGTTTCATTATCCAGATGCTGACACAGAAGTACTATCTGACATTAATTTCACGGCAAAACCTGGGGAAACCACAGCGATTATTGGAAGTACAGGGAGTGGAAAATCGACGGTTGTTAATTTATTGCCAAGATTTTATGATGTAACAGGTGGCGAACTTTTAATAGATGGTGTTAATGTCAAAGAGGTATCACAAAAAGAGTTAAGAGATAAAATTGGATTGGTTCCACAAAAAGGAATTTTATTTTCTGGAACTATTGCATCTAATATTAAATACGCGGATGAAATGATGTCGGAGGAAAAAATGGAAGAAGCAGCCAAAATTGCACAAGCAACAGAGTTCATCGAAAGTAAAGATAAAAAATACGAAGAACCAATTGCCCAAGGGGGAAGCAATGTTTCAGGTGGACAAAAACAGCGTTTGTCCATTGCAAGAGCAATAGCCAAAGAACCAGAAATTTTTGTATTTGATGATAGTTTTTCTGCATTAGATTTTAAAACAGACCAACAATTAAGAGAAGCTTTGACTAGCCAAACAAAAGATAAAACAGTTATTTTGGTAGCCCAAAGAATTAGTACCATTATGAAAGCAGAAAAAATAGTAGTATTAGAAGAAGGAAAAGTAGTAGGAATCGGAACCCATGAAGAATTAATGAAAAACAATGAAACCTATCGACAAATTGCTTTATCGCAATTATCAGAAAAAGAGCTAGGAGAGGAAGGAGGAGAATAATATGCCAGGACCAATGGGAGGAGGTCCAATGGGACCAGGAAGAAATGGAGCACCAGAAAAAGCAAAGAATTTCAAAGGGACTGCTCAAAAATTAATGAATGATTATCTAGGAAAATACAAAATAGCTTTAATCATCGTATTAGTATTTGCCATTGGAAGTACCATTTTCACGATTGTAGGACCTAAAATATTAGGAAATGCGACAACTGAAATTTTTAACGGATTAGTCAGCAAATTATCTGGTGGCAGTGGAATTGATTTTGGGAAAATAGGACAAATTGCTATCACGTTATTGATTTTATATATCATTAGTGCGCTATTCTCTTTCATACAAGGTTTTACGATGACCAATGTTTCGCAAAAACTAACTTATCGATTACGAAATGATATTGCCAAAAAAATAAGTCATTTACCCATGAAATATTTTGATACTAAAACACATGGAGAAGTATTGTCCATTATTACGAACGATATTGATACTTTAAGCATGAACTTAGACCAAAGTATTACCCAAATTATTACATCGATTTGTACCATAATCGGTATCTTAATTATGATGTTTTCCATTAGTTGGCAAATGACATTAATTTCTCTTATCATTCTTCCGATTGCAGGAATACTAGTCAAAAATATTGTGGGGAAATCACAAAAATATTTCCAAAGGCAACAAGCTTATTTAGCCAATGTAAATGGGCAAGTAGAGGAAATTTATGGAGGATTAAATATTGTAAAAGCCTTTAATGCAGAGGAAAAAGTAGTCAAAGAATTTGAAAGAGCCAATCGAGAGCTTTATCATTCTGGTTGGAAATCACAATTTTTGTCTGGTTTAATGTTTCCCGTTATGAATTTCATTTCGAATGTAGGTTATGTAGGAGTAGCCGTAGCAGGAGGCTATTTAGCCATTAATGGAACGATTACGGTAGGAAATATACAAAGTTTTATTCAATATAATAAACAATTTACCCAACCAATCAACCAGATTGCGCAAATATCGGCTATGCTACAATCCATGATAGCAGCAACAGAAAGAATTTTTGAGTTTTTGGAACAACCAGAAGAAAAAGATACGCATAAAGAAAATATCGATATTACAAATTTAAAAGGAAATGTAACGTTTGAACATGTAAAATTTGGTTATGACCTAGAGACTACCATTATTAATGATTTTAATGCTTCTGTTCACGAGGGACAAAAGATTGCCATTGTTGGTCCAACTGGTGCAGGAAAAACTACGATGGTAAAATTATTAATGCGTTTTTATGATGTGAAAGATGGTGCGATTTTGATAGATGGGCATAATATTAAAGATTTTGATAGAGGCGAGCTTCGTAAGATGTTTGGTATGGTATTACAAGATACGTGGCTATTTGGTGGAACGGTAAAAGATAATATTAAATATGGAAAAGAAGACGCTACAGACGCTCAAGTGATTGAAGCAGCCAAAGCAGCTCATGTACATCATTTTATTAAAACTTTACCACAAGGTTACCATTCTATGATAAACGAAGAATCTAGTAATATATCAGCTGGTCAAAAACAATTATTGACGATTGCTAGGGTTATTTTGGCTAATCCTAAAATATTGATTTTAGATGAAGCAACTAGTTCAATTGATACAAGAACAGAGATTCAAATTCAATCTGCTATGGATAATTTAATGAAAGGCAGAACTAGCTTTATTATTGCTCATCGCTTGTCTACCATTAAAAATGCTGATTTGATTTTGGTTATGAATCATGGCGATATTGTGGAACAGGGTACCCATGAGGCTTTACTTGCTAAAGGTGGCTTTTATGCTGAGTTGTATAATAGTCAGTTTGAAATTGAAGAACGGATAAAAAGGAATTAGGTACAATTTAATAAATAGTTACGAATATTGCCATAAATTTCATAAAAGTATTGACATTGTATGAAAAACATGGTAACATAATATGCAGAAAGCCTCAAGAGGCTTTACAATAAAACATGTAAGGAGGGATGGTATGAAAATGACTAGAGGACCTGCGAGACAGCACAACTATCCAAGATGATCATGTTTCCGGCAGTAAGAATAATGCCAAATAGGCCAATGATATTGGCTATGCATGTCATTCGTTGCAGTTTGAAACAAATCGGGCCCAAATGAATATAAGCAACGAAAAGTGACAAGGCGAGAGATTTAAATCTCTCGCCTAATTTTATATTATAGGAAAGTTCTCCGAACTTCCTATAATATAAAGCGTTTCACAGAAAATTGCTTTGCAATTTTCGCGAGCGAACAACGGGCGTGGCATGAAAACTAATCCAAAAGGTCAAAAAATTTTAATCATGCCACTGTTGTTCTAGTATAAGAAAGTTCTCCGAACTTTCTATAATATTTGTTTTGTATAAACACAAAAAACAGATATAGAACATCTAACTTGTAAAATAAAAAATATTTACTTTTTTTAAAGTGGGTGCTATAATATTTTTGAATTAAGAAGAAAATATAAAATACAATAAAAGAGGAAATGAACATGACAGAAAAAGAACAAAGAAAAAAAGCAAAAGAATTTGCAGAGTATTGGAAAAATAAAGGAAACGAAAGAAGTGAAAGTCAACCATTTTGGTTAGCATTGTTAAGAGACATATTTGGAATCCAAGAACCTGAAAAATTTATCATATTTGAAGAAAATGTACATATCGATCAAGCCAATGGTTTTATCGATGGCTATCTTCCAGATACCCATGTTTTAATAGAGCAAAAAGGCAAAGGAAAAGATTTAAGAAAACCAATCAAACAATCTGATGGAACGTATTTAAACCCATTTCAACAAGCGAAGCGATATTCATCTGAGTTACCTTATTCACAAAGACCAAGATGGATTGTAACCAGTAATTTTAGTTCATTTTTAGTCTATGATATGGAAAATCCAACAGGAGAACCACAAGAAATATTACTAGAAGATTTAGAAAAAGAATATTATCGATTAGCCTTTTTAGTAGACAAAGGAAATGAAAACCTAAAAAAAGAGATGGAAATATCAATACAAGCAGGAGAAATTGTTGGAAAATTGTATGATGAAATATTAAAGTTATATTTGTATCCAGAAAAGGAAAGTACTTTAAGAAGCTTGAATATGCTTTGTGTAAGATTAGTATTTTGTTTGTATGCAGAAGATGCTGGCATATTTGGAAAACACAATCTATTTCACGATTATTTAGCCAATTTGGATGCCAGTGATTTAAGAAGAGCATTAATCGACTTATTCAAAGTTTTAGATACAAAAATAGAGGAAAGAGATCCTTATATGAAAGAAGAACTTGCAAAATTCCCCTATGTAAATGGTGGCTTATTTGCTGATGAGACAATAGAAATCCCTATGCTAAATGAGAAAGTAAAAGATATTTTATTGTCAAAGGCAAGTGAAGACTTTGATTGGAGCAATATTTCTCCCACTATTTTTGGGGCAGTATTTGAAAGTACCTTAAATCCAGATACAAGGCGTACAGGAGGAATGCATTATACTTCGATTGAGAATATTCATAAAGTCATTGACCCTTTATTTTTAGATGATTTGAAAGATGAATTAGCTTATATTATGAATTTGAAATCAAACGATGCCATTGAAAAGAATGTTAAAAAGTTTCAAGAAAAAATAGCTAGTTTACAATTTTTAGATCCTGCTTGTGGTTCAGGTAATTTTTTAACAGAAACATATATCAGTTTAAGAAAAATGGAAAATCAGGCTATTGAAACATTAACCAAAGGACAAATTGCTTTGGGAATGGAACAGTTCAATCCAATTCAAGTTTCGATTGGTCAATTTTATGGCATAGAGATAAATGATTTTGCAGTAACTGTTGCTAAAACAGCCCTATGGATAGCAGAAAGCCAAATGATGAAAGAAACAGAGGAAATATTGCATTTGAATTTAGACTTTTTGCCTTTAAAATCTTATGCCAATATTGTGGAAGGTAATGCTTTAAGATTGGATTGGAATGAGATAATCGATAAAAAAGAATTAAATTTTATCATGGGGAATCCGCCTTTTATAGGTGCTAGAATGATGGCACAAGGAAGCGAACAAAAAAGAGATGTAGAAAATTTATTTGGAAAAATAAAAGATGTACAAGATTTAGATTATGTAACATGCTGGTACAAAAAGGCTGCTGAATATATACAAAATACTACTATTGAAGTTGGATTCGTTTCAACCAATTCCATATGTCAGGGGTCACAAGTACCAATACTATGGGATTTATTATTAAGCCAATATAAAATCTGTATCAATTTTGCCTATCAAACTTTTAGATGGAACAGTGAGTCCAATCAAAAAGCAGCAGTATATTGCGTGATTATAGGATTTTCTCTATTTCATAGAAAAATAAAACAATTATATAGTAGTTCTATTTATAGGAAGGAAACAAAATTGAATGTGGTTAAAAATATAAGTCCTTATTTATTACCAACAGAAAATTATTTTGTAACCGCCCAAAAAGAGGCTATATGTGATGTGCCTAAAATGAGTTTTGGAAACCAACCAAGAGATGGTGGCAATTATATATTCACACAGACAGAGAAAGAAGAACTAGTAAAAAAGAAACCTACAATTATTAAATTTTTAAGACCGTATATAGGGGCAGAAGAGTTCATAAATCAAAAACAAAGATGGTGTTTGTGGCTTAAAAATGCCAATCCAGCAGAAATTAGAAACGATAAATTTATCTATGAAAAAATAGAAGCCGTAAAATCTTTTCGAGAGAATTCTTCTGCTAAAACGACTAGAGGATATGCCAAAGTACCACATTTATTTGCTCAAATTACGCAACCAGATGAAGAGGATTATTTATTAATTCCTAGCGTATCTTCAGAAAAGAGAAGGTATATCCCAATCGGATTTATGAGGGCAAATGCAATAGCATCTAATGCAGTTCAAATTGTTCCAAATGCTACTTTATATCATTTTGGCATTTTAACCTCTAATGTTCATATGGCTTGGATGAGAACGGTAGCAGGAAGATTAAAAAGTGATTATAGATATTCCAAAGAGTTAGTTTATAATACTTTTCCTTTTCCGAATCCAACCAAACAACAAAAAGAAAAAATAGAAAAAACAGCACAAGCAATATTACAGGCAAGGAAATTATATCCAGATTGTTCATTAGCAGATTTATACGATGAATTAACCATGCCATCTGAACTTAGAAAGGCACATCAAAATAATGATAGAGCAGTGATGGAAGCCTATGGATTTCCTGTCAAAAATGATTTTACCGAGTCAATGTGTGTAGGAGAGTTGATGAAAAGGTATCAAGAAATGATAAATGCATAATATAGGAGAAGTGATTAGAAAATTGTAATTTGGAGAGTAGAAATCTATAAAAAATTATGATATACTTACCATATAAGATTGAAGAGGTATTCACATGTCAAAGCTTCCAAAGAAAAAATCGTATAATAAGAAGCAATCATAAAAAAACAAGGAGATAACCATGTCTAAATTTTTTGTAACCAGTGAAGACATCCATCAAGAAGAAATTAAAATCATAGGGAAAGATGTCAATCACATAAAAAATGTACTAAGAAAGAAAATAGGAGAAGAATTAACCATTTGCAATCAAGACATTTCAACAGATTATCTATGTAAGATAACAGGAATGCAAGAAGACAGGATTCAATGTCATATCATAAAGCAGTTAGAGACCAATTCAGAAGCAAACATAAAAGTAAGTATTTTTCAAGGGCTTCCCAAAGCAGATAAAATGGAATGGGTGATTCAAAAAGCAGTGGAACTGGGAGTTTATGATATTACACCAATAGAAATGAAACGATGTGTTGTTAAATTAACTGAAAAGGATAAAATAAAAAAGTTGCAAAGGTGGCAAAAGATAGCAGAAGTGGCAGCTAAGCAAAGTGGAAGAAATAGAATCCCTCAAATAAATAAGCTGCAATCCATAAAAAATATTTGTAATTTATGTTCAGATTATGATATAGTAATAGTAGCTTATGAAAACGAAAAAGAAAATAAATTAAAATATGAATTACAAAAATTAAAAAATCTTCTAACTCAAGATTTTAAAATTGCTGTTTTAATCGGACCAGAAGGTGGAATCGATGCTTCAGAAATACAATTATTAAAAGAAAAGGGAGCCAAAATAGTAACATTAGGAAATAGAATTTTGAGAACAGAAACAGTAGCACTAAATGTATTAAGTATTATTATGTATGAGTTAGAAATTTGAAAGAATAAACATTCTGTAATTACCAGTAGTTTATAAATTCAATCATTTTTAAACAGGATGGAGGAAAATAAAATGGTAAATGATACAATAGAAAAAGAAGAAAAAAAGAGCGAAAAGAAAGTAAAAAATGAGAAGAAAAAGCTTCCCAAAGAAATATCGCAAGAAATCTTAAAGCAAATGTTTAGAAATTTATTAAGAGCAGTAGGAATTATGGTATATTTCATTGTCTTAAACTTGGCTCATTCGACAATGAAGCAAGAAAGATTAGTAGGTGATATAGAAGTATTTGCTGGTGTGTTCTTGATAGTGGGAATTCTCTTTTTGGAAAGAGCTTATAAGAAAGAACAAGGGGGAACAGCAGTTACAGGGATAGAATTTTTAGTTTTATCGATACATAGTTTATCCATTATGCATGTTACAACTTTATATAAATATAATTTCAAATCTTATTTACTAACCTCTTCTTATATCATTTCAATCTATTATGTATTGAAATCAATTGTATTATACACAAAGGGAAGAAAAGAATATCTAAACAGTTTAAGTGATATTTCTGAAATTGTAAAAAAGGATGAACCAGTGAAAAAAGAAGCTAAAAAGAGGAGCGACACAACTAAAAGTTCGAGGGAAAAAATAGAAGAGAATGAAAGTCCAAAGAAAACGAATACCAAAACCAAAAAAACAAAATTAAGTGAGGAAAAAGAGAAAAAAGAAGAAACTGCTAAGAAAACGACAAGAAAGCCAAAAGCTGAAACAAAAGAAAAACAGACGAAAAGTGATAAAACTACGAAAACAAAAAGTGAAATTGCAAAAGAAGAAAAAACAGAAGAAATGGAAACAAAGAAAAAGAAAACCACAAAAGCAAAAACTAAAACTGACATAAAACAAAAACCAAAAGAAACAAAAGCAAAAAGTAAAACAATCCAAGAAAAACCTGAAGAAACTAACGTTGAGAAGAAAAGTTCAAAAACCAAAACTAAAACTGCAAAAGAAGAAAAAACAGAAGAAATGGAAACAAAGAAAAAGAAAACCACGAAAACAAAAACTAGTACTAACACAGACAAAAAGAAAACAACCAAAACAAAAACAGAAAAAGAAGAAAAGGAAGAACCAAAAACCCCAGAAAAGAAAAAAAGAGGGAGACCCAAAAAAGAAGTAACAAAATCCGAAAAATAAAACAGGACAAAGTTGTTTTTAAAGTTTTGTACTTTAAGGAAGGAATAGATTAACATGATTAAAAGTATGACAGGATATGGCAAAGCCAATCTATCGAAACAGGAAAGAGAATATCAAGTAGAAATTAAAAGTGTCAATCATAGGTATCTTGATATTTCAGTAAAAATGCCAAGAGTTTTAAGTTATTTAGAAGAAGCAGTAAAAAAGGAAATTTCCTCCCAAGTTAAAAGAGGGAAAATAGATGTCTTTATCACTTTTGAAAACAATTCAAGCCAAGGAAGAGAAATTAAGATTAATACAGAGATAGCAAAAATTTATATTGATGAATTAAAAAGATTAGCCAAACAAGAAGATATTTTAGCTAATATAGAAGTGACAGAAATATCTAAATTTCCAGATGTTTTGAGTATTCAAAATAAGCAGGAAGATGAAACCATTCAAAGTGAGTTGTTAGAAACCGTTAGCCAAGCAACTGAAAAGCTAGTGCAAATGAGAGCAATGGAAGGTAGTCGAATGGCAGAAGATTTATTGATAAGAATTAAGGCGATTCAAGAAAAAGTAGAAGAAATATCTTCACTTTCTACTGGACTTATTGAAGAATATGTAGTAAAATTAGAGAGTAGAATAAAAGAAATAGCAAGAAATCAAGAAATGGATGAAACAAGATTAGCACAAGAAGTGGTAATCTATGCTGATAAATGTTCTGTGGAAGAGGAAATTACAAGATTAAAAAGCCATATATTACAGTTTGAGAAGCTTTTCCATACAGAAGAATCAATTGGTAAAAAGTTGGATTTTATCATTCAAGAGATGAATCGTGAAACAAATACTATTGGTTCAAAAGCTAATCATTTGGAGATTACCAATAATGTGATTGATGTAAAAACAGGGTTGGAGAATGTTAGGGAGCAAATTCAAAACATAGAATAATTTGGAAAGATAATTGCCATTTTGCTAAAGCTGTTCGAGTGAAACGAGTTACAGATTTAGTATGCAATTTGCAAAGCAAATTGTATTCATTACACAGTAGCCTAGCCAAATAACAATTCTTTTTCCAAATAAATTTGGAAGGAAATGGAGGAAAAATATGCAATTAGTAAATATTGGATTCGGAAATATTGTTTCAGCAGAAAGAATTGTAGCGATTGTAAGTCCAGAGTCAGCACCCATTAAAAGAATGGTGCAAGAAGCCAAGGACAATAAAACAGCAGTAGATGCTACTTATGGAAGAAGAACCAGAGCGGTATTAATTATGGATTCTGGACATATTATATTATCAGCTGTTCAACCAGAAACAGTGGGAGGAAGAATTGATAAAACAATTTCTCAAGAAGAAGTGAAATAAGAAAAAGGGACATGGGGACGTAGATAATGTCCCTATGATAAATAAATAATATATTAAGTTAAAAGTTTTAAGTATTTAGGGACATTATCTACGTCCCCATGTCCCATGTTCTTTGTTTTAAAAGAAAGGAAGGAATTTAAAATGATTGTAAAACCAACAGTAGGAGAATTATTAAAAGATGGAAAGGCACAAAACAGATATGAATTAGTAATTGCAACAGCAAGAAGGGCAAGACAAATAGCAGGTGGAGACGAGATAAAAACAAATGTAAAAGAGGAATCACCAGTAACCTTGGCAGCTAATGAAATAGCAGAGGGGAAGGTAACCATATGTTAGTTATTTTATCTGGTGTAGCAGGAGCAGGAAAAGATACCATAAAGAAGCAATTAATAGAAAGGATGGAAAATGTAGAATCGCTTCCGTCTTTTACTTCTCGACCAAGGCGTGAAGGAGATATCGAAGGACAAACTTATCATTTTGTTAGTCGAGAAGAATTTGAAAAAATGATAGAAAAGGAAGAATTTTACGAATATGATATTCATCATAATCAATATTATGGAACATCTAGAAAGCTACTAAATGAGAAGATAAAAAGTGGGAAAATCATTGTAAAAGATATTGATGTAAATGGGACAGAACATCTAAAAGAATTATTAAAAGAAGATACGAGAGTGGTTACCATTTTTTTGAGAGTACCCAAAGAGGAATTAAAGAAAAGATTAGAAGCGAGGGTGGACAAGCCTAGCCCTCAAGAGGTAATATTGAGGTTAAATCGATTTGATTATGAGGAATCTAAAATCAGCTTATATGATTATGTATTAAAAAATGATGATTTAGAAAAAACGGTACAAATCATAAAAACCATTATAGAAAATGAGCAAAAAATGGAAGAGGAGTAATGTATGGAGGAAAAGTTAGAGGAAGAAAGATTTCTTCCTGTTATCATAAAAGAATTATGTCAGGAAATGGGTATTAAAGTAGAGAAGCTATCCTATGGTTGGCTGCTTCAACTTTCTAAAGATGGTAAAATAAGACATATCACAAGAAATCATTTTGATAACAATCCACAAGCTTCTGGTGAAATAGCAGATGACAAATATGCCACTTATGAAGTATTAAAATCTCAAAAGGTGCCAGTCATTGAACATACCATGATATTTAATCCAGCGACAAGAAGTAAATATATACCAGAAGAGGGTGTTTGGCATATCGTTGTAGAGGAATTTTCGAAATATGATAAATTAGTAGTAAAAGCAAATAATGGTTGTCAAGGCAAAGATGTCCAACTTTGTCATAACCGAAAAGAAGCAGAAATTGCCATTCAAAAATTATTTCATCAAGGACAAGGCTCTGTCAGTATCTGCCCTTTTTATGATATAAAAACAGAATATAGAACTTTTTATTTAAATGGGGAAGTGCTATTGATTTACGGAAAAACCAAACCATTTGTCATAGGGGATGGAGAAACAACCTTAGGAGAGTTAATAGAAGCTTTACATTTACCAGATAAAAAAGTGATACGAGACAATTTAAGCAAATTAGATATGAATACTGTGCCACAAAAGGGAGAAAAGGTTGCTATTTCTTGGAAATATAATTTGAGTGGTGGAGCAACAGCCAAAGTATTAGAAAAAGGAAAATTGTATCAAAGTATGGAAGAACTGGTAATGCAAGCAGGGAAAGCTATGAACATGAATTTTGCTACTATTGATGTCATTCAAACAGTTGATGATGAATTGTATGTAATGGAAGTTAATTCAGGTGTGTGTGCTACCATCTTTGCAGAGACAGTGGAAGGTGGCTATGAGATGATAAAAGAGGTTTATAGAAAGGCATTGGAGAATTTGTTTGAATAGGAGAAATTCCATCAAATAAAAGCTAACATTTTACTAGATTAAGGAGAAAATTTAAAATGATTGTAGATTTAACTTTGGGAGATAATACACAGATAAAGGTTATAGAACAATTGAAACAAACAGAAAAATTAATAGCAAGAGTAGCAACAAAATTATCAAAGGGAAAAAGAGAATGTAATATATATGCTATGCCAGACTTAGGAATAGCCTCAAATATTACTCGTATGTGTGGTGGAATGTATACAGGAAGTTGTTATACATGGGAAACAGATGAACCATTTATTCCTATAGATAGTACAGTAAATGTTTGTGGAACAGCAATATTTAAATTAAAAGGGGAAATAACTCCAAAAGAATTTAGAAATAGAGTAGAAAAAGAATTTAAAGATAAAAGCAAATACGACTGGAATTATGATTCTGGAAATCACTTTGTAATACTCGGAAAATCCAATGGAAAATATG
Source organism: uncultured Clostridium sp. (assembly GCA_948470605.1). Lineage (GTDB taxonomy): Bacteria > Bacillota > Clostridia > TANB77 > CAG-508 > CAG-269. Next base: position 59,242 of record CAOKPI010000007.1, read on the forward strand.
AACTGGAAGAAGGATATTATCTAATCGTACATGCATCTGCAAAAGAGTATAAAAGGGAAAATATGGAAGAAGGCTTATATCCCGTAAAAGGAAATTGGTTTTATCATGACATACTAATTGAAAGAGACGAAGAAAGTAATAGATATTTGAGATATATCAAAGGAAAGACGGCAGAAAAATTTTATAATATAGCTGAATTTTTAAAGAAATTTAATGAAGAAAGAAATAGGTACTTTTGTGAAAAAGTATTAGGAAATTTATTAGAAAAAGAAATATTGAATATTCCACATTATGGGATGCCTAATAGGAATAGTGTGTGCATAGGAACACAATGGGAAAATCGTTTATATACACTACTTACAGCACCTGGAAATAATATTTATCTAGTAAATCCTATAGTAATAGAGGATACTCCTAATAATTTTATCCATAATAATACAAATATGTTACTTAATCCACATGGATTAGGGGTAAAGTTAGTAAATGATGATATCGATATAAAGTATATGGAACAAGGAATGATGATTGGAGATAAAAGGTTCTTATTGGGATAAAGTGTCAATATAGATGTCGATGTAAAAATAAGAACACACAATGAAACACAAGAAATACTAGAGGAAACGGTAAGTAGAGTATTAAAAAAGTGTCCAGGAGAAATTAAGGGAGAATTAGAACAAATATGTTCAATAACAAAAAGAGGGTTTAAAATATGATAGTGTAAAGTAATCTATGAAAAAATGAAATATGGGAATAATTTCCATAAA